>DATIJX010000046.1:0-10098 GCA_035478175.1 Ignavibacteriaceae bacterium | reverse complement strand
GCAGAAGTGACATAAAGGTAACTGAGATAGAAAAGGATATCTTAAAGATAGAATATCCCCACGGCAAAGTGATGTACAAAAATATTGGTAACTACCAACCGCCAACCACCAACTCCCAACAACCAATGTATTCCCCAACCTACGACAGCACAATAATAGACCTTACAACTATTGATACAACCCTTTATTACCAGAAGTACAGTTTTTTGCAGGAAGTTGGAGTGGGAACTGATAATACCAAACCACCTTTAGTAGGTGATGTGAACAACAACGGATTGCCTGAAATATATGGGCAGATGAAGGATTATAATACAGGATTTAGTGATTTAATAATTATGGAAAAAAACTCACCGGGTGGTTATGATTCAGTATATATCTATGATAGTACAAGCTCTGCAAGAACAATTATTTATGATATTGATAAAGATGGATCGGTTGAGTTGTACCTTCACAGATTTCCCCAGGATACAAATTACACTGGCCATAGCTGGTTGGTTTTTAAAAAACCTTTTGACACTTCGTTTGCAACGCAACTATCATTTGTTTTTCATCCATTAGATGGAAGTCAAATAAACGGTAATACATTTGGTGATTGGGATGGCGATGCACTCACGGACCAAATATTTATAAGACCTTGTTGTCCACCGACTATCAATATATTCGAATATAATCCTTTGATAAATAACTTTGATTCTGTATATCAATTTGACTTCAGTTCATTAGATAATTTCTATCATGGTTTTATCATAGGAGATTTTGATCAGGACAGTAACACTGAATTTTTTGCCGGAAGTGTAAACGGTAAAGTTATTGCAATAGAAAACTGCGGTGATAATTGTTATAACTTTATCTGGCAAGGCTCTGTTGAGACAAATAACGCATACCTGTATGCTGTAACCAATGATCTTGACGGCAACGGAAAACCGGAATTATGGATTGGCGGTTATCATTTCTGGAATGGAGAAGCAATCACCCGAATAACAATCTTTGAAGCAAGCGGGAATAATAATTATGTAGCAGTTGGAAAGATTGATATTATCGGAGCGTTCAACTTTTACGCTAAAAATATGCAGGTGCTTGATGTTGATAAGGACGGTAAAGAAGAAGTAATGATGTGTATTGAGCAGCACGTGTTAATACTAAAGTTCAGCGGCAGTCAAAATCATCATACTTATGAAGTTTTTTATATCAAACGTAATGATCTTGCTTTCAGCGGTAGAAACTCTGTTTTTTATGGAGCTACTATGTACGATGTAACAGGTGACGGCAAGGAAGACATAGTAATCCATCTTGATGATATCATTACAAATGTGGGAATGAGATTATTTACTTTTATATATAAAGCCGATTTTTCAGTTGATGTAAATGAGCCGGAACCTTTACCTGAAAAATTTCATCTTTATCCAAATTATCCTAATCCATTTAATCCTGTTACAACAATAAAGTATGATATTGTAAAAGCACAGGATGTGAAAGTTACGGTGCTTGATATTCTCGGAAGCGAAATTGCAACCTTGGTTAATGAACTACAGCAACCCGGCAGTTATGAAATAAAGTGGGATGCTTCGAATGTTTCTAGCGGTATATATATCTACCAACTTAAAACAAAGGATTTTGTTAGTACGAAGAAGATGATCCTTATCAAGTGAAGATGTTAATGTAAGGACTAGTAGCTCCACGAGAGCGACTTGTCCTATTAAATCCAATCAAACCAATCCTTTTCTTCTCAATAACCACTTTTTTGGTTAATTTGACAGTGTATAATTTGAAACAAATTTCAACCAACACAGGTATAAAAGCGGATTAATGGATATAAAGCTCCGTGAACTTTCGGATGAAGAGCTGATTCTTGAGTTCCAGAAGAACAACACGGAAGACGCTTTTAGCATACTTGTCCAGAGATATAAAAATCCGTTAACCAATTTTGTGTTCAGATTTTTAGGCGATTATGCAAGCTGTGCCGATGTAGTTCAGGAAACGATGATAAAGGTTTACAGGTACAAAGATTCATACAGTTCGGTGGCAAAATTTTCAACGTGGGTTTACACAATCGCAGGCAACCTTGCAAGAACTGAATACAGACGACAGCGAAGAAGAAATATGTTTTCAATCAGCGATTATGGAGAAGATCATTCTACTTACGATCTGCCGGATGAAAGCTCCAGACCGGATGTGATTACTGACAGCGGTATTAAAGATGAAATAATTCAGAAGGCACTCGGCAAAGTAAAAGAGACTTATCGAGAGGCGGTGATTTTAAGAGATATTCAAGGATTGAACTACGAAGAAATTTCTGAAATACTCGGAGTAAATGAAGGAACAGTTAAATCAAGAATAAACAGAGGAAGAGCACAACTACAGGAATTGCTGAAAGGCATTTATAAAGAGTGAGTAATAAAATGAAAAACGATGAAAAGAAATATGAAGATGTGATAAAAGCATTAAAAGGCTTGCGGCAAGTTAATGCACCTGCAAACTTTGAAACAGATCTTCAGAGACGAATCAATCAGGAGAAATTTTCAAAAGAAGAAAAGAAAAGCTTCTGGCAGAATATTTTTGTTCCGGCAAAATTAATTCCTTCGCTTGGATTAGTTGCCGTTGCTGTGGTAATGTTTTTTGTTGTGGATACAAATTCAGAGGAAATGGATAATCCTTTTCTTATTGAGCCGAGAGTTCGTGAAGATGTTTTTGCTGTGACAGAATTTGAGGAAATAGAAAAAAAACAGGATGAATTATCCAAACAAAAATCCCTGAAGAAAGAATTACCTTCTGTTGATCAAAGAACTAACGAAAGCCAATTAAAATCTTCTGAAGATAAAATGATTTCGGGACGAGAAAAATCCGGCGAAGTTGAAGGATTGGTGGATGAAAAAGATGCGGTAAGAGACCAGGATTTATTATCTGATAATTTAGCTGCTGCGGATTCAACCTTAGCAACAGTTACTGAAAATCCTCAACCAACTGTTCCCACATCAGCCGGTGCTGAAATGGTAACAGGACAAGCCATCACAAAAGAAGAACTAAATTTCAGGCAAGTTCAGTTGTCCGAAAAGGAGCAAAAAGTAGTAAACGAATTGAGAAACCAGGTTCAATCTGTCGAAAGAGTTAATAAAACTCAGAAATAACTCAGTTTGAAGTGTTTAGTGGTTTCCTTCATCCCAAATTCTTGACCAAAACTTTCTTTTTATTTCCTTATAATCTTTCTATATTTAGCCCTCAAATTTGAAGAAAATGTTTAAAAATCAAGGATTTTAAGATGAAAAAAGGCATTCATCCCGAATATAGAGCAGTAGTTTTTCAGGATACATCGTGTGATTTTGCTATTCTTACCAGATCAACGATTAAATCATCCGACACCATAAAATGGACTGATGGAAATACTTATCCTCTTATAAAATTAGAGATATCAAGCGGTTCACACCCTTACTTTACCGGTAAACAAAAGCTGCTTGATACAGCAGGACGTGTTGAGAAATTCCAGAAAAAATATGCAACTAAAAAAGCAAGCAAATCTTAATTCGGATTTTAATGGTTTACGATAAAGCCAGTTTAGCTGGCTTTTTTTATTTTTTAGGTGACGAATCTGAACTATTTAAGTTAACACCGGGTTGGAATAACAAACAAAAGTGTTTAAATGAATAAAAGAATAAAATCGATAATTATAGGTCTGACAATTCTGATTGTTCTTCTATTAATCTTTTTGCCCAAATTACTTTCATCTGGTGATAGTGGTCAGGCAATGCAAAATCCTGGAAGAATGAATCTAGAAGTACCTGTTACCGCACACATAGTTTCTTATGAAAAGCTTAGTAATAATGTTTTCACTACCGGAAGCATACTTGCTAATGAAGAAGTGGAATTAAGAAGTGAAACATCCGGCAAGATTGTAGAAATTTTGTTTAGAGAAGGTGCTTATGTAAGCAAAGGCGACCTTCTGGTAAAAATAAATGATGCTGATCTGCAGGCAGAGCTAAGAAAAGCAGAATCAAAAGTTAAACTTGTTGAAGACAGAGAAGCACGGCAGAAACAGCTTGCTGAGAACCAAATGATAAGTCAGGAAGATTATGAGAGCACATTAAATGACCTTGAAGCAAGCAAAGCAGAATATGATCTTATAAAGGCACAGATTGATAAAACTGAGATAAGAGCACCATTCAGCGGCGTAATTGGATTGCGGGAAGTTAGTGAAGGAAGTTTTGTTACAACTTCAAATATTATTGCGCGGCTTCAGAGTCTATCCAATCTTAAAATTGATTTTGCAATTCCTCAAAAGTATGCCTCACAGGTTAAAATTGGTGACGAACTTAGTTTCAAATTGAGCGGAAGTGATTTTCAGTATAAAGCAAAAATATTTGCAATCGAACCAAAGATCGATCCATCAACAAGAACATTAAAGCTTCGGGCAATTTGCACGGCAACTTATAAAGGATTATTCCCCGGTGCCTTTGCTAATGTTGAACTAAATCTAAAAGAAACAGAGGAAGCAATACTCATCACAACCGTGGCTATTGTTCCTGAGCTAAAAGGTCAATTGGTATATTTATACAGAGGCGGTGTAGCAACTCCACAAAAAGTTGAATTAGGATTACGTGAGGAAAAGAGAGTACAGATAACTTCCGGCTTAGCTGAAGGTGATACTGTAATCAATTCAGGAATTCTTCAGATCAGACCGGGTGCTAAAGTTAAAATAACAGAATTTAATTAGAATCTTATTTTTTTATGAGCTTATCATCAACAAGTATTCGACGACCGGTACTTGCAATAGTTATGTCAATAATTATTGTAGTCTTTGGTATTATCGGATACACATACCTTGGTGTAAGAGAATTTCCCTCAGTCGATCCCCCAATTATTACTGTCTCCACAAATTATATTGGTGCCAATGCCGATGTAATTGAGAGTCAGATAACTGAGCCGCTGGAAGAATCAATTAATGGAATCGCAGGAATAAGAACTCTGACTTCAGTAAGCAGAGACGGAAGAAGCACAATTACAGTTGAGTTTGATATTGATATTGATCTTGAGGCAGCTGCAAATGATGTCAGGGACAGAGTGTCACGTGCACAGTTCAACCTTCCACCTGATATAGATATTCCGATTGTCGCAAAAGCTGATGCAGATGCTTTTCCTATTGTCTTTTTGGGGGTTCAGAGTTCTACAAGAAATTTACTTGAACTTACTGAGCTGGCAAATAATGTATTCAAGGAAAGATTTCAGACAATCCCCGGTGTAAGCAGCGTGCAGATCTGGGGACAAAAAAGATATTCAATGCGTTTGTGGCTTGAGCCTGAAAGGCTTGCTGCATTTGGTCTTTCTGCCGTTGATGTTCGTAACGCTTTAAATCGTGAGAATATTGAACTCCCATCCGGGCGCATAGAAGGAGATAAAACAGAATTATCCATCAGAACTGTTGGAAGACTAACCACCGAAGAAGAATTTAACGATCTTATAATTAAAGAAGACGGCGGTGGAATAGTAAGGTTAAGAGATCTTGGCTATGCACAGCTCGGTGCAGAGAATGAAAGGACAATCCTGAAATGGAATAAAATTCCAATGGTGGGAGTAGTTCTTGTAGCACAGGCTGGCGCTAATAATATTGCGATCACCGATGAGTTTTACAAGCGGCTGGAGCAGCTAAAGAAAACCCTACCCCAAGATATATCCACACTTGTTGGATTTGATGTTACAAAGTTTATCAAAGAATCAATAGCCGAAGTAGAACAAACTATAATTATTGCTTTCTTACTTGTTGTGCTGATTATATTTCTGTTCCTAAGAGACTGGCGCACGACTCTTATTCCTGTCATTGCAATTCCGATTTCTCTCATCGGGGCTTTCTTCATTATGTATATTGCTGACTTTACCATAAATGTTTTAACATTGCTCGGTATTGTGCTTGCTATCGGTATCGTTGTCGATGACGCTATCGTTGTTTTAGAAAACATTTACACTAAGATTGAAGCGAAGATGGAACCGATGGAAGCGGCAAGGAAAGGAGCAGCGGAAATTTTCTTTGCTGTGATCTCTACCACTGTTGCTCTTGCCTCGGTTTTTATGCCGGTAATTTTTCTTGAGGGCCTAACAGGAAGACTTTTCAGAGAATTTGGGATTGTGATTGCTGGTAGTGTGATTATTTCTTCATTCGTTGCTCTTACAATGACTCCGATGTTAAGTTCACGAATATTGAAGAAGAGAGAAAAGCATAATTGGTTTTACGATATAACCGAACCATTCTTTGTAAAAATTAATTCGGTTTACAAACGCCATCTTACTAATTTCATGCAGCGAAAATGGCTTACGTTTCCGGGAATTGCTGTAACTATTTTATTAATCTGGATTTTATTCGATAACATTCCTTCTGAATTAGCTCCGCTTGAAGACAGAAGCCGTCTCTCATTAATTGTAACCGCACAGGAGGGCGCCTCATTTGAGTATATGGAAAGTTTTATGGATAGATTAGTTGATGAAGTAGATGAGCTTGTCCCTGAAAAAGAAGGAATAACATCCGTTACCTCGCCCGGATTTGGAGCCTCAAGCTCGGTTAATTCCGGTTTTGTAAATTTAATTTTGACAGAACCACATCTGAGACAAAGATCGCAGCAGCAAATAGCAGATCAGCTTACTCCGGTGGTTATGTCTTTAACTGGTGCGAGAACTTTTATAACACAGCAGCAAACTATTGGAGGAGGAATCAGGGGCGGACTTCCGGTTCAGTTTGTAATTCAGGCGCCTAATTTTGAAATGCTTGAAGAATTCCTGCCAAAGTTTTTAGATGAAACAAGAAATTATCCCATCTTTACTATCGTTGATGTAAATCTAAAATTCAACAAACCGGAGTTGAGATTATCTATTGACCGGCAGAAAGCCCGTTCACTTGGTGTTTCGACTGCCGATATTGCGCAGACAATTCAGGCAGCATTCAGCGGTCAGCGATTCGGATTTTTTATAAAGGATAGTAAACAATACCAAGTGATTGGTCAGTTTTCAAGAGAAAACAGAGATGCACCTATTGATTTAAAATCAACTTATGTGAAGAATAACAGAGGTGAATTAATTCAGCTTGATAATGTTGTATTCACAGAAGAACAAAGTGCACCGCCGCAGCTTTTCAGATTTAACAGGTATGTCTCCGCAACGGTTTCTGCCGGCCTGGCGCCCGGCAAATCTTTGAGCGAAGGCATAAATACTATGTACGAGATTTCTGATAAAGTTCTTGATGAAACGTTTGCTACTTCTCTGGATGGTCCATCTAAAGATTTTATGGAAAGCTCATCGAGCCTGCTTTTTGCTTTCATTCTTGCACTTGGATTAATTTACCTCGTACTTGCAGCGCAGTTTGAAAGTTTCAGAGATCCGTTTATTATTCTGTTTACAGTTCCACTGGCATTAGCTGGTGCGCTGATATCAATCTGGTATTTTGGTCAAACATTGAACATCTTCAGCCAGATTGGAATTATTATGCTGATTGGTCTGGTTACAAAAAACGGAATCCTTATTGTTGAATTTGCGAATCAACGCAAAGCAGCAGGACTTGAAAAAACCGAAGCAGTTATAAGTGCAGCCTCCGCCAGGTTCAGACCAATATTGATGACAAGTCTTTCAACCGTTCTGGGAATTCTTCCAATAGCTCTTGCTCTTGGTGCCGGATCCGAAAGCAGAGTTTCGATGGGTATTGCTGTTATCGGCGGACTTATCTTTTCTACATTTCTTACTCTCTTCGTAGTACCGGCTATGTATGCATACCTGTCAAGGAAAACTGCAACAGTTAGTAATGTAACTGAAACAGAACTTGTTCCTGTTACCATTGAAGAAACTCAACTCTAACGGAGTAAGATCATCTTTCTTGTTTGAGTAAATTCTCCTGCAATTAGTTTGTAGAAATATACTCCCGATGCAGGATTCCGGATACCAGACGCCAGATTGAATTCAATTTCATATTTACCTGCTGCTCGATATTCATCAACCAGAGTTATAACTTCGTTGCCAAGAATATCATAAACTTTTAAAGTTACATTACCGTTCACCGGTAACTGATAACCGATCACCGACTTTGGATTAAACGGATTCGGATAATTCTGATACAGCACAAATTCTTTTGGTGTAAAATCGACTTCAACTTCTATTTCGTTTGAATATTCAAATGAACCATCAAAATCAATTTGCTTGAGACGATATTTATAAGTGCCATTAGTGATATTCTCATCAATGAATGAATAAGTTTTGGTTTCTGTTGTAGTTCCAAATCCCGGAACGAAACCAAAAGCTTCCCAAGCCTCACCCAAACCCTCTCCAAAGGAGAGGGCTTTCCGTTCGATCTCAAATCCTGAGTTGTTTGTTTCTGTCGTGGTTAACCATTCCAATTGAATGTTGTCATCAATTAATACTGCATTAAATGAAACAAGCTCAACTGGGACAACATTTTGGTAGGTTAATATCAAGTATGCAAAATTGATTAGCATAAAATATGGATGAGTAAAGGTAGCTGAATCTGGCATTGTATAATTTAAAATAGTTCCACCAACTGCATCTTGTAATACCCCTGTTACCCCTTCAGGAAAATCCCAGGACATGAATAAGGCTGTTGCTGCAGCTCTGGTCCAATAATAAATTTTATAGGTTATAGTCCCCGAATAGGGAACTGTTCCATAACGAAAGTCCTTGTAACTTCCAAAGAGTAAACCATTTCCGGGCGATGCTGGTAAATCAAAGACTGCTGCAAAATTATCAACCGGGGGACAATCTCCATCGCCATATGACCAAGGACATAATATCCAATATTCGTCAAGTAGTGCATCAATAGAATCTGTAGCCATAGAATCAACACCGCATATCAATGTTTGGATGCTGTCTGACGATCCAGAATTATCAAAGACTGTTATTGCAACTTCAACATTTGCAGGTCTTGTAGTTTGAGGTAAGACTTCTATAAATGTAAAAACAATTAATAGTGAAATAAGCTTTTTCATTTTTCCCTCCTGACAAAATTATTTTGCTAAAATCATTTTCTTTATCTGAATAAATGAGCCAGCTTTAAGTTGATAGAAATAAATTCCGCTACTCAGATTCCGGACTTCGCCGGAATGACTGACCCGAGTATTAAATTCAACTTCATAAACACCGGGTTGTTTTTCTTCGTTGACAAGTGTTACTACTTCATTGCCAAGAATATCATAAACTTTCAACGTTACATTACCGCTCACCGGTAACTGATAACTGATCACCGTTTTTGGATTAAACGGATTCGGATAATTCTGGTACAGCACAAATTCCTTTGGAGTAAAATCAACATCAACTTCTATTTCGTTTGAATATTCAAATGAACCATCAAAATCAATTTGCTTTAGTCGGTATTTGTAAATTCCGGTTGTAACATTCTCATCAATGAAAGAATATGATTTAGGTTCTGTAGTAGTTCCAAATCCCGGAATAAAACCAATCGTTTCCCAACCTTCTTGACGGGGCGTAGTACTTGACGAAGCCCGTTCAATCTCAAAGCCAGAGTTGTTTGTTTCAGTTACCGTTGTCCAGTTTATCTGAGTTTTATTATTGAGAAGAGCTGCAGTAAATGAAACCAACTCAACCGGGACCTCCGGTTCAAAATCAATGAGCATTTTTAAGCTGCTAAATATACTCGGATTAGGAACTACAAAACTTCCGGAGTCAGCAATTGGAACATTAATTACGACACCTCCGGCTAAATCTAATAATACTCCTATCATCTCTTCAGGCAAAATCCAGCTTATTTCAATACCATTATTGGAATCAGGTTGATATGCAATTCTGTATTCAATAGTTTCTGAAATGGGGAAATTTCCAAATCGATAATCTTTATAAGAACTAAGTGTGCCCGCAAAATTATTTTCAGGGAGAATTAATTTGGATTCAAATGCACCGGGTGGCGGGAAGGGAGGTAAGTCTGATTCGCCAAGATGTTGGTCAATTCCGTCTGTTGCAGTGGGATCAATACCGAATAGAAGGGTTCGATGCTGGTTTCCTCCGTAAACAATGATTGTTCCTTCTGACAAAGGACCCGAAAGCTGATTCGCTACATATAACTCAGCGGGTGAACCTGATGCATTGTGGAAAAACTCTATAGTT
>DATIJX010000045.1:0-57917 GCA_035478175.1 Ignavibacteriaceae bacterium | reverse complement strand
ACTGTGTAATGCGACAAGAAATGCAAGACACGGAGTTCTGTTTACAAGTGAAGGAGTTTTAACTCTAACAAATGCAAAGTTCAGAGACGATTTTGAAATGGTTGATAAAAAATGTCATTGCTACACATGCAAAAATTATTCAAGAGCATACTTAAGGCATCTGTTTAATGCCGGAGAATTATTAGCTTTGGAACTAGCAAGTATTCATAATCTGCACTTTTACATTTCACTCATTGGTGAGGCAAGAAGTAGAATACTTGATGATACTTTTACTGAATGGAAAAGTAAAACAATAGAAAAAATATCAATCAAAAATAATCCGCTTCAGGCGGAGGAGGAATAATTGGAACTATTATTTGCAATGGCTCCGCAAGGCGGAGAGGGCGGTGGCGGCTTAGTCAGTACTCTGATTATGTTCGGTGCCATATTCTTAATTTTTTATTTTATGATAATCAGACCGCAGCAGAAGAGAGCAAAGGAAAAAGAAAAGTTGCTTTCTAATCTTGAAAAAGGTGACAAAGTTGTTACAAACGGTGGTATTCACGGTGTGATTGCGGGGCTCGAAGATAAAACAGCTCTTCTTATGATAAGTGAAAATACCAAGATAAAGATTGATCGTACTGCAATTACTACAGTTCTTGCAAAGAAAAGTGAATAAATAATGAATTACCGCACTCTTATAAGAGTGTGGCAAAACCTTAAATCGCCTGCTAACTCTCGAGGTTATGAATACCAATCGGGGCAGCTAACCTCGAAGGTTTTGATTCATACCATGAGTTCAGTTTTTTTCTTTAATTCCAATCAGTCTATTTTTATAGTAGTTTATTTGAGATTAGTTTAAAACATTAACCTGGCAGAAAAATGAAAAGATTAAAATTTATTTTGGTTATCGCTTTTGCAGTATCATTTGTAATCAACGCACAAAAGAAAGTGCATATAGCTTACATTGAAGGTGATATCGATCTTGGACTTTCACCTTACATCAGCCGCGTAGTTTCGGATGCTGAGAAGGATAATGCCGATGCAATCATTTTTAAGATCAACACTTTTGGCGGCAGGGTAGATGCGGCGACCCAAATTAAGGATGCAATTATCGGTACAGACCTGCTTACGATCGCTTTCATAAATAACCGCGCAATTTCTGCTGGTGCATTGATTGCACTGTCTTGTAAAAAGATAGTAATGGTTCCCGGCAGCTCGATTGGTGCGGCAACTGTCGTTGACCAGACAGGCGGAAAAGTAGGGGAGAAGTACCAATCTTATATGCGTTCAGAGATGAGGTCAACTGCTGAAAGAAACGGACGACGTGTTGACATTGCTGAAGGTATGGTTGATGAAAGAATTATTATACCCGGTTTGGTTGATTCAACGCAGCTCATAACATTAACATCCGAGGAAGCATTAAAGTATGCTATTGCTGATACTCTATTTGAGCATATTGATGATGTGTTCGCTTACTTTGATCTTGAGGATGCTGAAAAGATTTATCTGAAATCCAACTGGGCTGAAGATGTAGTCCGATTTCTTAATAATCCTATTATGTCGTCAATATTAATAATGATTGGAATCTTTGGATTGATTGCAGAAGTTAAATCTCCCGGTTGGGGAGTTCCCGGCACTGCTGGTTTAATTGCGTTATCGCTTTTCTTTGGTTCATCGTACATACTTCAGCTTGCTTCGATAATAGAAATATTAATGTTTGTTGTCGGACTTGGATTAATCCTTGTCGAAGTTTTTGTTATTCCCGGATTTGGAGTTGCTGGTATCGGTGGAATAATTTTGATTCTTGCTTCACTATTTTTATCTCTTATTAGTCAAGATCCATTCCTTGATTGGGATGATGTCTCGAATGCAATAATCCAACTCTCGGTTTCATTGCTTGCAGCACTTGTTCTAATTTTTCTTTTAGCAAGGTTTCTTCCAAAATCAAATATCTTCAAAAAATTCATCTTATCTGAAGAAGAAAAAGCGACTGAGGGTTATACTTCGCGGACCGATTTTTCAGAACTACTTGGTGCTGAAGGCAAGTCATTAACAACCTTACGTCCTGCAGGAACAGCAGAGATAAACGGTAAACGGATTGATGTAGTTACTGACTCGGAATACATTGAGCACGGAAAACCAATAATCGTTACTGCAGTCGAAGGAATGAGAGTTGTGGTGAGGGAGAAGAGGTAAATTTCTATCAAAATTTTTTCAATATAAGTCTATTTTCTTGTTCAACTTTTTATTTTATTAGTACTTATACTAACGATTTTTTCAAAATAATTTCCTAAATTTAAATCAGTCATTCTGAACTTGTTTCTCCTAAAGGAGTCCCTTGGACAGAATCATACTTGTTACTACTTGAAGCCGAAACAAGTTCAGGTAAAAATTAACCTAGCATAGGTAGAATTATGAACAAGTATAGCAAGAAATCCTATCGAAGTTTTCTGCTTTTAATCTTCTCATTTTTAATTTTTAACCTGTCCGCCGTAGGCGGATTCTTCTCTGCTGAGGCAACTGTCCGTTACGTAAGCAAAACCGGTTTGTCTATTCCACCATATACTTCGTGGCTCACAGCGGCCGACTCAATCCAAAAGTGCATTAACATTTGTGTTTTTGGCGATACCATTTACGTTGCCAACGGAGTTTATGAAGAGAAGGTTGTAATGATACCGGGATTGGCTCTCATAGGTAGCGGAACTGACTCCTGCACTGTGGATAGCAGGGCTTTCCCTCCTTCTGGTAATAGAACAATTACAATGAAAGATTCTTGCCTTGTTACAGGATTCTATATTCGAACATCTAATGACTTTAATTACGGGCAAGGCATTCGAGCTGAGGGACAAGGTGGTTTGGTTACATCAAATAAGTTTTCGAACTCGAATAATGGAATCTATTTGTATAATTCGAATACAACAGTTTATAAAAATTATTGCTTTAATCTTAGAACAGGAGTAGGAATCGCAAATTCAAATTCAATTGTAAGAAAGAATGAGATTTATACCATCGCGGACCAGATAGGGAATGGGATATTTATTACAGGCTTATCTGATGATTACAATCCAATAATAGACTCCAACTATATAGCAACAAAAACAGGTGGTATTAGGAAATCTATCGGCACAAGACCAACAATAAAAAACAATGTAATTGAATTTATACAATATGGAGCTGAAGCAATTTATTTATCATCCTCGGATTCAGCAAAAGTCTTCAACAATCTAATATTCGTAACAGATCAGATTTATGATGCTTACGGTATCCATAATTCAGGCACACAATATTTACAGGCGAACAATAATTACTTCCTCGGAGAATATTTACGCATATTTTATGTTGGACCGGACAATAAAGTAAAAAATAATGTTGTCACAAATGCTGAGGGCGAGATCAGAGCTTGGGGGAATCAGAATCTTCAATATCAATTCAATGATGTATGGAATAGTAATGTGAGCTATGCGGGTTTAGATCCCGACACAACAAACGTCTCAGTTAACCCAATGATAGTAAATTATGATAGCACACAAGGGAAATTAGATTTCCATCTTCAAATGTTTTCACCTTTGATTGATGCAGGTGATCCAAACATTCTGGATAAAAACGGAACAAGAAGCGACATCGGTCTTTACGGAGGACCTTACGGAGAAAGCTACATTTATGTTGACCTTCCTCCGAGGTCACCTGTCAACTTAACAGCGGCAGTTGACAGCAGTATTGTAACACTAAATTGGAATAAAAATACTGAGTCAGATTTTAGTTATTATAACCTGTTTTATGATACAACAGGTAATTTTCAGATAGACTCGACAAAGCTTATTAGCTCACAACCTGATACATTCTATTATTTTGTAATCCCGGCAGGCGTAGAAAGTCTTTACTTCAAGCTAACAGCAGTAGATAACCAGGGAAATGAATCAAATCCATCTGAGGAAGTAGGAGTAGTAGTTACATCAGTAAAAGATGAATGGAAGCCATTAAACAATTACATTCTTTATCAGAATTATCCGAATCCATTCAACCCTTCAACAAAGATAGGCTACAAGCTGAAGGAGAGAGGATATGTAAAGCTGTATGTGTATGATATAAAAGGAGAGTTGGTTTCTGTTTTGGTAAATGAAGTACAGGAAGTGGGGTATTACGAAGTAGAATTCTCTGCGACGAATAACCAGCATCCAGAATCCAGTATCAAGAATCTAGCTTCAGGAGTTTACATCTATCAGATATTTGTGAGTAATGAAAGGAGTATCCCAGTATTTTCAGACATAAAAAAAATGTTGATAATTAAATGACAAGGTCATTTAATTAGAAATCCCGGTCCGACGTAGTCGGAACGGAATGTATGTGAAATGACACTAGTCATTCTGAAGGAACAATTGTTCATTAAAATTAAAAATAAAAATTATTCCCTTCTGTTAAGAGGTTGAATGAGGATTTTAATGAAAGAGGAACTCATCCCCCATCCCCTTCTCTTGGGAAGAGAAGGGGTGACGATGAAGTCCCTCTCTTTGTAAGAGAGGGATTTAGGGTGAGTTCACTTTTACAAGATTCTCTTTTCAATCTCAGAGAGTAGGGGATAAAAAACTAAATAACATAATTTAAAAACCGCCTTCATCCTCAAGGATGGGCTCATTAATGGAGGACTTATGAAACACAAAACTCATCATCTGTACTACTTGTATTATCCACGAAGCTGGATAATAACAGCTTTGCTGTTATTCGCTACGACAGTAACAGCACAAGAAACACCACCAACACCAGATAAGTTTTACGTTGGAACTGAATTTTCAAATCAAACCGTTGATAACACTAAATTTTATCAACCGTTCTATGAAAGTGGGATGAATTTCATTTCACAGCGTGCAAACTTCGATACAACCTGGCAGTTTATTAATAATTATGATATGCTCGCATCGAATGTTCGTTATAAGCACGAATATATTTATCATTATTCTACAAGCTACTATTCAAAATGGGAAGCAGAAGTTGACGCTGAAGCGGACAGAGTTGGTTTTAAGCATCGGGATAGTTTGGGAAATTTAATCGGAAATTCTGCAACCTGGAAAGGTAAATCTTGCTGGTCTTCTCTGGGATTATCGGGACCAAGGGATTCATTAATGTATGGACCTCTTTATAGGCAGGAAAAAAGATATAAACGATGGCTTTATGGCTGTTATAATGATACTGGATGTGTAACGTACACTCCAAGATTTCAGATGGCACTTCATAATCCAGGCAACGTTGATGATAGCGAAGATGTATGTGTAATAAAAGTTGTTTTCAGATATAAAAACCTGCAGGATTCACTTCATTACGATACAACTTTTATTGAAAGAACATTAAAAGTTGGGGATTTTGATACTTCAGGCAATTTCCGTGATTTCTATTTGCATCCCAATCAGTTCTTAGGAATATATGAATATCCTCAAGAATTCATATTGCCTCGATTTCTTGGACAAATGGTAGATGCACCGTCTATGTTAAATTACACCGACTCAGAAGCTTACACAGGAATTCAATTTTGGGTTGATTGGCTGAGAACAGATACACTCTGCACACTTTACATTGATTATGTAGAAGTTTACGATAATAACGGTTGGAATGATTTTATTACTCAACCAAATGAAACTGCACAATTAATAACCGAATATGCCCAAAATTTTAACAATCAAAATTGGCAAAACATAAAATATTGGGCTGGGACAGATGAACCTTATACAATCGATGCTTATCATCCCATTAGAGTTGTTGATTCTTTAATAAGGTTAGTTAACTCCAATGCACCAATGATGATATCGTTTAATCCTTCCTGGAGTTGGGATCACAAAATAAATGGTGAGTCAGAAATAACTCAGTACATAACAAGGGTAAAGCCACAGAAATTTTTATTAGCAATAAATCCCTGTGCAGAAGGATGGCCTACTATTCGTTATGAAGATCATGAATGGATGAGACACAATTTTCAACTTACCCATTCTCTTCACCCAAATTTCTGGTATGCTGCTCAGGCACTCGGTTATAGAAGGATGGACAATACTTGGTGTATCTGGCGCAAGCCTGAGCCAGCAGAACTGCGATCTATGGTAATGTTAGCACTTGCACACGGGGCGAAGGGGATAATATTTAAATGGTTCGACTCATATGTATCGACAGAAGATTATTGTGGTACAACTCTAAAAGATTGTATTGTTACACCCGATACTGGTAAAACAGAATTGTATTACGAAATTAAAAATAATTTAGCTCCGAGATTAACTGGCAAACTCGGCAATACTATAAAGGATTTAAATTACACTGGTAACTATTTACAATATCGCTATCAAATTCCGACAGATAACCCGGAACCGGTAGAATCAAATTACTTAATACTTGGTTATGGTACTCAGGCACTTGATGAAAGGAACTGGCACTGCGGATTTTTCAACAGACCCGTACATCCTGAAGATAAATATTTTATGCTTGCAAATCTGATCACAACTATTGCAAAGAATGTAAAAGTAACACTTAAACCTCCTGTCAATACTCCGTTTACAAATTACAGATTCAGGAACATAGAAGGGTTATTTGATACTACTTTCAGTGCCCCAAATATTTTTGAAATGCAAGTTGAACATAATGCAGGTGAAGGTTATTTATATCAATTCTCGCCTGTGATCCAATACGGTGGAAGGCTATTAGATTCAGAGGCAACCCAGCCTGGAATGATACTCGATGATGATATGATAATAGAAAACGGTGCTGTACTTACAGTTAACGGAGTCTATTCATCGAAAGGAAATATTACTATCAAGAGCGGTGGGATTATTAATGGCAGCAATGGTAAAATACAATTTGTTGAAGGGAAGAAACTAATAATTGAAGGCAGCGGATCAATAGCCGGTACATCAAGCAACAAACTTCAACTTTTATTTAATAGTCAACAAGATGAAACAACCGGTATTCAAATTAAAGCAGGTGGCTCGCTTACAATTTCAAACTGCAAGGTAGAAGATGCAATCATAGGAATTGAATCACTCCTCAACGCAAATTACTTAAATGCTCAGCACGTTGATTTTATCAACTGCGAAACACATTCAATAAATATTGCTGGTCGTAGTCCCGGAATGAATCCTACACCACCTCCACAGATAAATGGCTGCACGATGTTAAATTCTAACTATGGTATCGCCATTAGTAATTCACCTGGTATGGTAATCTACGATAATGATATAACAAATACTGCTTGTGGAATTTATCTCTCGAGCGTTGTAGATGCTCAGATAATTGGAAATATAATTATATCAAACAGAGAAGAATATCCCGGGATTTGGATTTTCAGCAGCGGAGGTGCGATCAGAGCCAACTACATAACTGGTCATACTAACGGAATTCATTTTGCAAACAGTGCAATGCTTTTGGGTTCAAACTATATTACTGGCAATAAATTTCACGGCCTGTTTATTGGTGACGGCTCTCGGCCATATATGAGGCAAGGTCAGTGGGTTGGAAGTCCACCAAATATGTATGCTACATCCGGATATAATAAAATATTCCAGAATGGTGGATACGAGGGAGAAGGAGAAGATAATGATGGATCGGAAATTTATTTCGTCGTCAACTCCAACGCAGAGATGGATAAAGGATGCAATTCAACCTACGATGACCGTGAACCATCGCCTCCGCTTGTTAACACAGAACTTCTGATGAATTGTCCCGAAGGGTCTTCGATTGAAGTAGATGCAAGAGCAAATTATTGGGGAAGCTGGGTGGATGAAAGACGATTTGGATTCCTGATCGTGAACTACATTCCATACTTAGAATCTCCCTGTCCAGAACCACAGGATGGAAGCGCAGGAGAGTTGGTAAGGATGACATCATTTGGTGATGTGATAGATACTGTTTATGCTATTGATACTGAGATTCCAGAGTTGACGGAAACAGAAGAAGCTTATGCAGAAGCGGAAGAATATTTTCTCACAGGTAACCTGACAAATGCACTGCAAGTGTATGAAGGAATAATTAACAGCAGCGCAACTGAAGAAGAAAAATATCTTGCATATCAAAGAAAATATTCAATTGGTAAGCTAACCGGACAATCAACAGAATACTTCAATCAGTTGAGCAACACATTTGCGGCATTAGCTTCAAACACACAGGATACACTTAACAATAAGATACTCAGTCAGTTCTCAACACTCAGTAAAGTTGGTGAACAGGAATACGAAACAGCAATAACTGAATTTGATAACATAGTTCAGCAGAATCCAAACACAGAAGAAGCAGTCTACGCTGAGATAGATGCACTGACAACGGCATTGTTGCTTGAGGAATCTGATTCAACATTACAGAAAGGGAGATTGGGAAAGTATCTTATCAAGTCATCGGCAAGCTACCATCAGCGAGTAGATGCAATATTGAGGAAGAACTTCGGCAGCGGGTCAAAAGAAAATCAGAAAGAACTTCTTCCCACTGAATATACGTTGTACCAGAATTATCCAAACCCTTTTAATCCAACCACGACGATAAAGTATGATCTTCCAAACACAAGTGATGTATCACTCATCGTTTTCGACATACTCGGAAGAAAGATCAAAGAACTTGTAAACACAAAGCAGCAAGCCGGAAAGTATGAAGTGCAGTTCAACGCTTCGAATCTTGCCAGCGGTGTTTATATTTATCAGCTAATTGCTGAAAAGTATATGCAATCGAGGAAGATGATACTGCTCAAGTAAATTTTAAGTTGAGAAGTTTTGATGGTGTTATAATTAATATAAAGGTCGGACTAAAAACCCGACCTTTCTATTGCTTGAAAACTATAAACAATTTGTAGCTCGAGATTTATCTCGAAAGGTGGCTAATATAGTTCACCAATATCTACTCGAACTAAAGTTCGAGTTACAAATAAAAACATTGATCAAACTTATTCGTAGCTCATCTCCTCCAGAAAAAATGTAACTTCAACGTGTGTTAGTCTCAAGCTCTGCGTGGAAAAGTTTTTTATCTCGCCGGGTTCCAGTTGGTCGATTCGTGCTTCTACCGGTTTAGCATTCAGCGTATACTTTAATAAAATATTTGTTACAGTTTTATCACTTACATTTTTTATCGTTCCCTGAACGGAGGCGAATTTAGCCGGTGCCAGCGCAGGTGCATCAATATCCATTGAGTGCTGTGTCGTTATAGATTTATCAGCATTGATTTCAAGAACGGTTTTTTCTTTGATAAGATATTCATAAGCAAAATAGCCTCCGGCAACCAATAAAATAAATATTGTAAGTTTCTTCACTTCCAATCTCCAGATTTAATTATTGGTTCTTATATCAAATACTTAACCAATTTCTGAATTGGCTAAATCATCGAAATTCAATGTAAATAAAGCTTAAAAGGAAAGAAATTGGAAAAAATATTCCTCCGGAAAGTTAAAATCGGTGGAAAATGGAAGTTACATCAAATCAGGATGACTATTCATTCTTAGCGGCGGTATAGCTGGCAACCAAAAACTATTTTGTTCTTAGTTTATTGGTTTTTACCAGAGGTATGGCTCTGCCAAAGTTTTGGTTTATCAGTTTTCAGTTTTAGTTTCTCAGATGTGAGTATAACTGATAAACTTAATAACTATAACAATTAACTAAAAAACTGAGACTTATAACTTCAAACTAATAACTCACGTTATGCATAAGTGTCATTCCGGTGAGTGAAAGGAGTCCGGAATCTATGGTTGTCGATTTTTTTCAGATTCTGGACAAGCCAGAATGACTAAGTATTGGCTGTACAGCGTAACGTGAGTTAATAACTGAAAAACCTTTGCTAAAATTGGCAAAACATTATTGAGGTTATCATTCATTACTAGAGCAGCTCTATAACATTTACATTAGAGCTTACTTCCTTCGCACTTGCTTTTTTAATACCTTCAGGCGAGGGCATTTCCATTGAATAAGCGTTTTCCATACTTGATTGGGATCTGCTCTTATGAATTAATCCTTTGTCGAGATTAAAGTAAATTTTTCCACTTGCTGTAGATATGGGTTTATCGAACTTATAGTTTACACCTTTCTCATTATAATTCTGATCACCAATCACTTTTGTTTGTATTGAACCAGTTATTAGAGCCATCTTCTCTTCGCCGAGAACTTCAAGATTCTCAACTTTATAATTATTCTCATAATCAACCTGGAACACCATAATCGGCAGTGATTCACGTTTGTATGACCAGGTGGAATCTTTTGCCATCTTATGACCGGGAACTTCCCTGAAAATTTGTGCAAGGATCGGTTTGATAGATCGGTTTGTCAGATCTTGTGAAGCCATTATTTTTTCTTGTGCACTTAAGGAATCTTCTAACCCACGAAAACTAAGAAAGCGGTTAATTATTTTATCAATCATATAGATGTCGATTATTTCTCCTTGCTTGCCTACTCTTAACTTAAATGGATTATTAATGTAAGACTCATATTCGGCAAATTTAATTTTTTCAGTTGAATCCATCTGTGCACCGGACTGATAAGTAATATCCCTTCCCTTGGCATTTGCTTTTAAATTTACTGAGCTGAACGTACACTGAAGTTCAGCGACACTATCAGTATCAATTGATAATGTCTTAAAATTAATTATGAAGATGATTGTTTGGCTCATTTTCTCAGACATACTTGAGTCGGTAAAGACGGTTTGCTCACTCTCTGAGATAGTGGTTAATCGATACTTAAATGTCTCTCCAGGTACAAATTTATACCTGAAATAAAATGATTGGTCTGCACTGTTGTCCAAAGCAGTTGTTTTGAGAGCTGTGCTGTCAAAGGTAAAAGTAATTTCCTTAGAGGCCTTTTGTTCTTCATTGGGTTTTTCTTTTTGGCACGAAACGAAAATAATAATTAATACTAAAGCGATAATTGATAGACTTTTCATTGACTTCCTTACAGGTAAAAATTTATAATTTAATTGATATGATTAATTCAATTCAAACTGAGTAATTGTTCAGTAATTCATCCTTTGAGAAGAAGTGAGCAATTTCCTTTTCTGCATTTTCATCTGAGTCTGAACCGTGGACAGCATTCAGTTGGATATCAACAGCGTATAATTTTCTCACTGTTCCTTCTGCAGCTTTCTTTGGATCGGTTGCTCCGATAAGTTTTCTGTATTCTTCAACTGCATTTTCTCTCTCAAGTGCAATTGGAATACAAGAACCTGAGGTCATATAAGCAACGAGGTCATTAAAGAAAGGTCTCTCTCTATGGATTGCATAAAATCCTTCAGCAGAAGCTTTTGTCAGGTGAGTCATTTTCATCGCTTTTATCTTAAAACCTGCTTTGATTATCATCGCGAGTATTTCACCAGTGTGTCCCTTATGAACCGCATCAGGTTTAATTATAGCTAAAGTTTTATTGCTCAACTTAGTTCTCCTCTTAGTTCATTTATTTGCAAAGACAAAATACAAGCTCGGGAAGGTAAGCTTGTTAGAAATATTTATCAGTATAGAATAATAATTATTTTCTCTTCTTCTTGATTATAGATTTTTTTGTTGTCTTTTTTTTCTTTGGTACAGATTTTTTAACAACAGCTTTCTTCTTCTTTTTCGAAAGTGCTTTAAGCATGGTTATTCCCATCTCTGCGGGATTTTCAACTACGTGAATACCGGCTTTTTTCATGGCTGCCATTTTTTCTGCAGCAGTTCCTTTTCCGCCGGAGATAATTGCACCAGCATGACCCATTCTTCTGCCCGGAGGTGCTGTTCTTCCTGCAATAAATCCCACGACGGGTTTCTTAACATTCTTCTTTATAAACTCTGCTGCTTCTTCTTCTGCACTTCCGCCGATTTCTCCGATCATTACAATTCCCGCGGTGTCCTTATCGTCATTAAATAATTTTATGATGTCAATAAACTTAGAACCGATTATCGGGTCACCGCCAATTCCTACTGCAGTTGATTGACCTAAACCAACATCAACAATTTGTTTTACCGCTTCATAAGTTAAGGTTCCACTTCGGGATACGATTCCAATATTTCCTTTTTTATGAATGAAGCCCGGCATAATTCCAACTTTAGCTTCTCCCGGTGATATTACTCCCGGGCAGTTTGGTCCAACTAACACTACACCTTTTTCTTTTACTGTAGAATAAACTTTAATCATATCTGCTGCAGGTATTCCTTCCGTTATGCAGATGATCACTTTAATTCCTGAGTTAGCCGATTCAAGAACTGCATCAGCTGCAAATGCGGGTGGAACAAATATTACTGAAGTGTTTGCCTTCGTCACTATGACTGCATCAGAAACGGTGTTAAACACTGGAACATCCAGATGTTTTGTTCCTCCTTTGCCGGGTGTAACTCCAGCGACTACTTTTGTACCGTATTCAATCATTTGTTGTGTGTGGAAAGAACCTTCACTGCCGGTTATTCCCTGAACAACAAGACGTGTTTGTTTGTTAACTAGAATGCTCATAAACTATTTTCCCTGATTTGAAGTAGCGTTTGAAAAATTGATTTGCAAATTTAAGAAAAGGAAAAGACCTGTCCTAAATGAAGGGTAATAAATGAATTGAAAATTTAATTAGTGAACCTGCCTGACGGCAAGGCAGGTTCGTGGCAAAAATATGTTAGCCACAAATTCACGAATTTTGACTCTAGTTTTTCTTCTCGTCAACTTTCTTTACGTCGGTATCGGCAGATTTTATTTCAGTTTCAACATCTTTAATTCCTTTTTTAAACTCGCTCATACCTTTACCAATTCCACGAGCAAGTTCAGGAATCTTTTTGGCTCCGAATAATAATAGAACTACCAAAACAATGAGAATTATCTCGCCTGCGCCTAAGTTGCCAAACATAATTTACCTCTCAATTAAAAATGTTATTTACTAACGATCTGAAGATAAGGCTTCCGTCTGTTTTTCCCAAGACTGAATCGCTGCTCCTCTCAGGATGAGGCATCATCCCTAATATATTTCCGCTTTTGTTGATGATTCCGGCAATATTATTCACTGACCCGTTGGGATTGGCTGAATCGGTAATAGAACCATCTCTTTCAGAATATCTAAATACGATTTGATTGTTATCTTCAAGTTCTTTCAACGTTTTTTCATCTGCAAAATAATTACCTTCACCATGGGCTATTGGAACCTTCAGTGTAGTTTTTCCATTTATCCCTTTTGTAAAAACTGTTTCATTATTTCCTGTTTTAAGATAAATGTCCTTACAAACAAAGTTGAGTGATTCGTTTTTTATCATGATGCCAGGTAGAAGACCAGCTTCCAACAAAATCTGAAATCCATTACAAATTCCTAAAACGTATCCACCTTTGTTCGCAAAATTAATTACTTCATTCATAATCGGAGAGAATCTGGCAATTGCTCCGGTTCTCAAATAATCGCCATAAGAAAATCCACCTGGAAGAATTATGACATCACAGTCCTCTAAGCTTGACTGCTTATGCCAGAGGAATATAACATCTAAGTCGAAAATTTTTTTAAGGACATAGTACGTATCGTGGTCACAATTAGAGCCGGGAAAAACAACTACTCCAAACTTCGGTGATTTCACTTTATCTCTTCCTCCGAAGGAGTCCATTCGGACAAAGTAAATTCATAATCTTCCATTATTGGATTAGCAAGCAGCTTTTTGCAGTAATCATTCACTTCATCTTCTGCTGCTTTTTTACTTTTAGTGTCAACATTGAACTCAATGTACTTATCAATGCGGGTATTCTTTATGTTGATAAGTCCAAGATGTTTTGCACCAATCTCAACTGCTTTCCCCTGGGGGTCTAGAATTGTTTTTCTTCTTTTTATGAGAACTTTTGCTTTGAACATAATTAAAAACTTATTTAGTTGTTAAAAGTATTTGTAATCAATTTGTAAAGATGACGAAAAATACCAATCAGTATCATGAAAACAAAAACGAGAAACATTCCTTTTGTATACATAAATACAACGAGTAATATTGCTATAATTAAAAATATAAAATGAAATGGTTTTTCTTTAATACTCTTAAGTGAAATCTTTGGAAGTGTTTCATATCGGATATTACTTACCATTAAAAAGGAAAGCACTAAAATCATTGGGGTTATAAAATCGGAAATAGGTTTTGGAAATCCATCATTGTAAAATGCCAGGACGAAGGATGCTATTGTTAGTGCCGAAGAGGGAATAGGTAAGCCAAGAAAAAATGATTTTGAAAAACCAACAAGCTGAATGTTGAAACGAGCAAGCCTGAAACCTCCGGCAATCAATGGAACTGCGCTAAAGAGTATTCCCCAAACATCCATCGAATAAAAATAAGTTTTGTAAAGAAGAAATGATGGTGCAGCACCAAAGCTTACAATGTCAGACAACGAATCAAGCTCAACGCCAAGTTCACTCGAGGAATTAGTTAATCTTGCAACCATGCCATCGAGTGCATCAAAAATAGCGGCTATAAAAATTAACCAGGCAGCGTAATTAAAATTTCCTTCCGACGCACTTAGAATAGCTAAGAATCCGCAAAACATATTCATTGCCGTAAAAAGGTTCGGGATAATAGAGGGCGTCAGTCGTGGTCGGCTCATTAATTCTTCAGTTCAAATAAAATAGTTTCGCCAGCATGCACATTGTCATTGAGTTGAACCACTGGTTTCCATTTACCGGGGACGAACACATCGACCCGGCTTCCAAATTTTATCATTCCAAATCTTTCCCCGATAGTGACATTGTCACCCTCTTTAAGATCATTAACTATTCTTCTGGCAAGAAAACCAGCAATCTGTGTGAAAAGAATTTTGTCTCCATCAGCTATTATTCCCGTTTCCATTCTTTCATTATTCTCTGATGCTTTATCTTCGAATGCTGCAATAAATTTTCCTTCATGATACTTTAAGTGTTCAACCTTTCCAGTTATTGGAATTCTGTTCACGTGAACATTTAAGGGTGACATAAATATGGAAATCTGGTTACAGTTCTCTCCTACAAATGAGTTAGTTATATTTTGTTTTATGACAATAACCTTACCATCAGCAGGTGTAACTATGATACCGTTTTGTGCCGGTGTTTTTCTTTCGGGATCTCTGAAAAAATTTAAAGTTAATAAAAGAATTACGGCTGCGACCAGAATTAAAATTATTTTTAGCGGGTTACTCTGTGTGAAAAAACTTAGCGCTACGAGAATGAAAGCAATTACTGCAACAACTCCAATAGTTGTATAACCATATTTTGTAAACATTTAATCTCCGTTGGTCAATTTTACAAGATAATCGGTGTACTTTTTCATATGAGCGAATGTTTCAATTTTATATGGATCCAACTTTTCATCCAGCTTAATGCTTACAACTTTTATGCTCAATGGCGAAAAATCACCAATTAAATAAATTTTACTATCAAATTTACCAAATGTGCAGGTCAGTTCAACGAGCGATATGCTTCTTCTTTCAAAAAAAGATTTAACGATTGCGTTAATCTTTGAACAAAGCCGGTTAATTATTTTTAATTCATCATACGAGCATAGATTGAACGAGATGATATGACTTTCTGTTATAACGGATTCCTTTGAATCTCCAAAATGATATTCCTGTATTGGAAGCTCAAGTGGTGAGCCAGGCTTAATTGAAAAAATTTTTGAAGTTCTAACATCTGCTGAGTTAAGAATTTTTACCCTGAAGGTGAACTCTGTATATTTTAAAAACTGCAAACTTCCTTTATCAGCTTTCTTCACAAAAGCGATGGGAATGTTATATCCTTTGAGATACTCAAAAAAATATGAGTTAAGTAAAGCAGATTTTTCTCCATACTTCTTTGCAGCTACTTTTGCATTTTTTGTAGTAAAGAAAAAATCATTATACTCAATCAACTTGAGATCGGCTTCGGTTCCTGATAGATTTTCTTTGATATTTACCTTAGTAGTCATCTTAAAAAAATAAACTTTCCTCTTTATAAAATTCGGAGTTGAAGTTATGAATTTTACGTATATAAAGTCAATCAATTATCGTATATTTGAAGAAAATATTAACAAAAAATTAAATTTAAATAGTCTTAATTCAGGAGGATTTTAATGAAGGGCGGAATGCAGGCGATGCTTAAGCAGGTGCAGAAAATGCAGGAAGAAATGCAGAAAGTGCAGAGTGAACTAGGCAATTTAACTGTATCAGAAGAAGCTGGCGGCGGAATGATAAAAGCGACTGCCAATGGGAACAGGGAAATAATATCAATAGAAATAGACTCGCAGGTTATCAATAAAGATGAAAAAGAAATATTAGAGGACCTTGTCGTTGCTGCGGTAAACAAAGCGATTTCTTCTGCAGCAAAATTAGCTGAGGAAGAAATGGCAAAAGTTACCAAAGGTATGATACCTCCGGGTATGAATATTCCGGGACTCTAAAGTGCAAATTGCTGAACCACTCTTAATTGCAATTGAAGAATTGAGCAAGCTGCCGGGCATTGGCAAAAAAACGGCTCAACGACTTGCAATTTTTCTACTTAAGTCCGAGGACCCACAAGTTGATAATCTTATAAATGCAATAAAGGATTTGAAATTAAAGCTAAGATTTTGTGACCGTTGTTTCAATCTTTCCGAAGAAGAATTTTGTAACATCTGTAAAAATGAAAAGAGGGATAAGTCTATAATCTGCGTAGTTGAAGAAGCAAGCGACGTAATGGCGATTGAAAAAACTCACGAGTACAGAGGATTGTATCATGTGCTTGGTGGTGTGCTTTCGCCTTTATCAGGTGTTACTCCGGAATCTCTTCATATAAAGGAACTTTTAAAAAGATTTGAAACTGAAGATTTTAAGGAAGTAATACTTGCTTTGAATCCTGATACCGAAGGCGAAACTACTTCTCTCTATCTGTCAAAGTTGATGAAGCCTTTCGGAATCACTGTTACAAGAATCGCAAGAGGTTTACCAATTGGTGGAGATCTAGAATTTGCTGATGATGCTACTATTGGTCGAGCAATTTTAAATCGAAGTTCATTATGACATGGTACAAAGACTGGTTTAATTCAGAAAATTATCTGAGAGTTTACAGTCATCGTGATCAGACAGAAGCCGAGAGATTGGTTGCGTTGATAGCAAAGAGTTTAAAACTTAAAATTAATTCTTCAGTGCTTGATATGGCTTGCGGTGCAGGCAGGCATGCCATCACATTTGCCACTTTTGGATTTAAAGTAACAGCCGTTGATATAAGTCAACGACTTATTTCAGAGGCAAAAAAAAGCGCTGAACAGGCAGGTGCAGAAATAGATTTTGTTCTTTCAGATATCTTAGAATACGAAACAAATAGCAAGTTTGATCTGCTTGTAAATCTTTTTACAAGTATTGGATATTTTGAGAATGATGAAGAAAATTATGCCGTCATTAAAAAGGCATACAAACTGCTTAATCAGGGTGGCTGTTTTGTTCTCGATTATTTTAACAAAGATTTTTTATTGAAGAACTTAATCCCAACTACCGTTTTTTCTGAAGATGGAATGAGGATTACTCAAAACCGATCTATTGAAGGGACCCGTATAGTCAAAAAAATTACTATCGAAAATAATGGTGCAAGTGAAGAGTTTTACGAGTCGGTAAGATTATACAGTTATGAAGAGATATTAACTTTATTAAATAATGCAGGTTTTACTACTGAAAAACAATATGGAGATTATTATGGCAATAATTATGAAAGTAAAACCTCTCCAAGATTGATTATCTTTGCAATGAAATGAAAATCTATTGGAAAATATTGCTTATCACAATTTTATTAACCCTGGATGGGTGTGATATATTTCAGGTGAGAGATCCTGAAGATCCAAGTGAGAAAAAATCCAGTTATATAGTACCCGTTGAGCCAAAAGATGTTATTCAGAATTTGATTAATGCTTTCAAAGATAAAAACCCAAACGATTATAAAAAAAATTTCTCCACAGGACTTCCATTAGTCAATCGTGATTTTTTCTTTGTACCATCTGGAAATGTTCTTTCAAGTTTTCCGACTGATTGGAATGTTGATGAAGAATTTCAATATTTTAATAACTTAGTAACCAGATCACCCCAGGATATTCCGATTACACTATCTTTTACCGACGAAGTTTATGATATCCGTGCAGACAGTTCAATCTATTCTGCGAAATATTTTTTAAGTGTCCCTGTCCTGAATTCCGAACCAAAAGTGTTTGAGGGAAGCTTAAAATTTACTATGACCACTACTATCAAAGCTGAGTGGATAATTTATTTCTGGGAGGATATTGCTGTTCAGGGTTTTAATAGCTGGAGTGAATTAAAGCTTGAATCATATCTATAAAGGTAAAATTCTCACTAGCATTTTATTTATTCTTGTAATGATTTACGCTTGCACAAATCCGTTTGCACCAAAATTTGATGCTGATTTTGATAGTGGTGGACCACCAATTTCAGATCAATCGACAATTGAGGGAGTCTTTCAGAACTTTCAGTATGCCTATACATTTAAAGATACTCTTATCTATGGTAACCTGATCACCTCTGATTTTACTTTTACTTATAGAGATTACGAAAATGGTTTTGATGTAACCTGGGGTCGTGATGAGGAAATGCGAACAACTAATGGTCTTTTTCAGAATTCACAGCGCCTCGATCTGATTTGGAATAATATTGTTCTGAGTACAATTGATACTCTTGATGCAAACATCGTCAGGAGTTTTAATCTGAATATTACATTTAATCCAACTGACGTTGTGAGAATTGATGGCCGGGTTAATGTATCATTAAAACTTGATCCGTTTTCAAATAAGTGGCGCATGACACGCTGGATTGATGAGTCCAATTTTTAAAGAATTATTAAAAAAGAATAATCGAGCTATTAAATGTTTTTTTTCTATATAGCAGAAGCATTACGGTCAATAAAATCTGCAAAGTCTTCTTTTATCCTAACTATAGTCAGCTTAACGATTAGTGTTCTGCTAATTCTTTTTTCATTTATTACTCTTCAGCTATCCGATTATTATTCGTCAAGTCTAAAATCAAACATAAAAATTAATGTTTTTCTAAAGGAAACACTTAACAAGAATGAGCAGGAAAAGATGTTAAGCGAGTTACAAGGGAAAATCTATACAGATAGTGTCGAATTCATAAGTAAGGATAAAGCGGCTGAGCAGTTCGTTAAGGAGACAGGTGAAGATTTTAGAAAGATACTCGACTATAATCCTCTGCCTGCATCATTTGTTGTGCAAATATCTGAGAGCTATGCGATAAGTGATTCATTGAATAATATAATATTGGATCTTTCCAGTTTGGAATCAGTTGATGAAGTTGTTTTTAAAGAAGGATTCATTTATAGATTACTAAACTACATAGATACAGTTAAGGTTTATATTTTCTTAATAACGCTGCTCGTTTCTTTGATTGCCATCTATCTTGTTTATGCCACAATACGCTTAATCATTCATTCGAGGATGATTGATTTTGAAACGATGAAACTTGTGGGAGCAAAGCTTTCAACTATCAGAATACCTGTAATTTTTAATGGACTAATTGCTGGATTATTTTCAGGGATTTTATCGTATCTGATATTTCTATTTATCAAAAAGCAGCTACTGATTATTGAAGCTCTGGGAATAATGTTTACAAAAAATATGTTTGAATATCTGCTGATTATTTTTCTAACCGGACCGGCTCTGGTATTCATCGTCTCTATATTTACACTCAGGAAAGTTTCGTTAAAAATTTGATGAAGCATATTTATTTTATAATTTAGCTATCGTCATAGAATGATTGTTTTTAATAGCTGTTTTTACATCACACATCTTCAAATAATTAAATGAAATTAAAATTATTCTTAATTACTTTTTTGACAATCCTGCTATCCAATAAAGGATTGACTCAGCAATTGCCAGATTACCCTGAAAGGTTTATTCAAGATTCATTGAGCCAAATTAGCACCGCATCCATTCCCAGGATAGCTACAGAAGGAATAATAAATCCGGAGGAATATCGTGTTGGGCCGGGTGATAAAATATTTATTTCTATCAGCGGTGTTACAGAAATTTCGAATACGTTTATTATAGATCAGGAAGGTTTTCTTTACATACCAAGAATTGGCGGAATCGATTTGAGAAAGAATACACTAGCTGTTGCTAAAGAAAAAATTTCAGATGCTATCCTTCGTTACTTTAAAGATGTGGATATTTTTATTTCACTTGTTGATTTCAGAATGATTAAAGTTTCTCTCGTTGGAAATATCTTGAAACCAAGCGTGTTCACTCTTCCTTCAAACTCCAGGTTAATGGATCTTGTAACGGGTTCTAAACAGTTAACTGAAACATCCGACATAAGAAATATAAAAGTTCAAACAAAAAATGGTGAACTCAAGGAATACGACTTAATTAGTTTCTTAAGAAATGGTGATTATTTAAATAACCCCATCTTATTAGAAGGGGATGTTATTATGATTGGCAAGGTTGATAAAATTGTGCAAATCAGTGGACAGGTTCAGTTTCCAGCTATATATGAATTTAGACCAAATGAAAGTGTTGCAGATTTGATTAAGCTGGCTGGTGGTTTTTTATATAACGCCCGAAAGGATACAATTGAGCTTGTCAGATTTTTAGATGATGGGAAAATACAAATTAGTAAATATTTTTCTTATGATGATGTCAAAGAAAACCCGATTGTGTTGCAAAATAAGGATCACGTTATAGTCAGGCAAATTCCTGAATATTATATTGAACATTATGTTCAGGTTAATGGTTATGTTCGTTTTCCTGGATTTTATAAAATTGAAAAGAATGTTACATCTCTTGCTGAAATAGTAAATAAGGCCGGTGGTTTTCTCGAAGAAGCCTCATTGACTGAAGCATCCTTGTCGAGAACGATGGATGTTGACGAATTAGATCCTGAATTTGAAAGGCTAAAACTAATTCTCACAGATAAAATGACAGAAGATGAGTATGATTATTATAAATCAAAGTCCAGACAACGAACGGGTTTAGTAGTAATTGATTTTGTAAAATTATTTGAGCAAAATGATCTCCGGGAAGATATTATTTTAAGAAAGAATGATATTATCAACATACCTGAAAAAAAGGATTATATTATTATGCTTGGTCAATTTGTTAACCCTGGTAAAATTATTTACGATTCTACACTATCAGTTAATGACTACATTAATTTAGCCGGCGGTTTTGGTTGGCGTGCTTTGGACGGCGACCTAAGAATAATAAAAGCGAAAACAGGCGAATGGATAGATGCGGATGAGGATGTTTTGCTTAAACCCGGAGATACAATCTGGGTTCCTGAAGATCCACCGGGTCCAAAATTCTGGGACGTATTCTTGGATGCACTCACTGTTGTAGCTCAGTTGGCAGCTATTGTGGCTGCCTCTGCGGCTGTAATTGTGGCGACGAGGTGATTGATATGACATTACACGATATTATTCACGTATTACTTATTAACTGGAAATCAATTTTCAAGTCAACTCTGGGTGCAGCGATAGTTATTTTTTTTTATTTATGGTTGATTTCCCCGGTTACTTACAATGCGCCGGTTACCATTCTTCCTCCTGCAGAAGCTGATCAAATCTCCGGGTTAGGTTCAATATTATCCGGCAGTGGAGTAGGGGATTTCTTAACAGGAAAATTTGCTCCTGGCAGTTCACAGCTTTTTATACAAATTCTTAAAAGCCGCACTGCGGCTGAATATGTTATAAGGAAAAATAATCTCCTCGAATTTTATGGTGAGGAATCTGAGTTTGAGGCTATTAGAAAACTACAAAAAGATTTAGAAATGGATTTGTCAAAAGAAGGGGTAATCACTTTAGCTGCAAAAGTTTCCACTGGTTTTATCCCTAAAATATTTTCGGATACAGATTCAATAAAAAATCTGTCGGCACGTATTTCAAATTCGTTCGTCGAAGCATTGGATAGTATTAATCGTGAGAAAGTATCTTACCGTGCTAAACGTGCAAGAGAATATATTGAAGCGCAATTAATGCAAACAAAAACTGAACTCGATACGGCCGAAATGAAGTTGATGGATTTTCAAAAGGAAAATAAAACCATTTCACTTCCCGAGCAGCTAACTTCTGTTATCGAAAGTGCAGCAAAACTAAAAGCAGAAATAGTAAATACAGAAATTGAAATTGCATTGCTGGAACCAAATTCCAGACCTGATAACAAAAACTTGCTGGCATTAAAAAAGAGACTAAACCAGCTGCAAAAAGAGTATGAAAAATTTGATATAGATTCTGATGATTATCTTTTAGCATTTAGCAACGTGCCTGAACTTGGGATGAAACTTTCAAAACTAATGCGCACTGTAAAAATTAAAAATGAAGTATACGTCCTTCTTCAGCAGCAATACTACAAAGAGAAGATTCAGGAAAACAGAGATGTACCTACAATCGATATTCTTGATGAGGCTATTCCACCCAAAAAACAAATATCTCCACGTCTCGGATATAATACCGTGGTAGGATCGGTTTTTGTGCTATTATTAGTTTCATTGTTCTTTGTTATTAAGGAAAAGAAATTATCAATTTTCAATAAAGCGAAAAGTTTATAAGTATGAAAACGGCAGTTGTTACTGGTGGTTCTGGATTTTTAGGCTCTCATCTTTGTGATAAACTACTCAGCGAAGGATTAAAGGTTATCTGCATTGATAATCTCATCACAGGTAATGTCAATAATATTACTCATCTCGCGGGCAATGAAAATTTTTCTTTTATTAAGCACGACATAACTAACTATATTTTTATTCCTGGCAAGGTTGATTACATACTTCATTTTGCTTCGCCTGCCAGTCCTGTTGATTACTTACAACTGCCAATACAGACTTTAAAAGTTGGTTCACTTGGAACACATAAAGCATTAGGATTGGCAAAAGAAAAAAAGGCGAGAATATTACTAGCATCTACTTCAGAAGTTTATGGCGATCCTGAAATTCATCCCCAACCAGAGGAATACTGGGGAAATGTTAATCCAATTGGTCCTAGGGGAGTTTATGATGAGGCTAAAAGATTTGCTGAAGCACTCGTGATGGCTTATCACCGATATCACAATGTTGAAACCCGCATTGCAAGAATATTTAATACCTTCGGACCAAGGATGAGATTAAGGGATGGAAGAGCTATTCCAAATTTTATTATGCAGGCCTTAACAGGGCATCCGATTACTGTATATGGAGATGGTTCTCAAACAAGAAGCTTCTGTTATATTACAGATCAGGTTGATGGATTATATAAACTACTTATGTCTGAGGAAGATGAACCGGTTAATATTGGTAATCCGGAGGAAATTCCGTTAATAGAAATCGCAAAAGAAATAATTGAACTTACCAGTAGTCAAAGTAAAATAATTTTTGAAGAACTTCCTGTTAACGACCCTAAGGTAAGACAGCCGGACATCACAAAAGCCAGAAATAAGTTAGGATGGGAACCAAAAGTTAGCAGGCAGGAGGGATTAAAGAAGACGATCCAATACTTCAAAGAACTTATCTGATGTTAGCCTTCTTTTGTTGCTTGAATAAAAAATCTCACGATCACCTAAATTCAAGATGAACCAGAAATTTACATCCACAATAGCCGGTGCATCAATCTTTATTTCCATTCTAGGATTATTGAGCAGAGGTTTAGGATTTATTCGTGAAATGATTTTTGCTAATAACTTCGGATTGGAAACAGAGTTCGATCTATATCTTGTTGGTGCTGTCCTTCCGATAACTATTAATACTGTCCTACTATACATTGGACAGAATTATTTTATCCCGGAATTTCAAAAAATAAATTCATCAAATCCCGATGAAGCTCAAATATATTTTAAGAAAACCTTTATTGGGTTTACTGTGGCAGGAACATTACTTGCAGTATTACTTTTTTTCGCTAGTGATTTTATAATTAATTTCTATATGCACTCGGCTGCTCCAGCAAGTAGAGAAATAGCAACTCAGATATTTAATATATTCTTGTTGACAATTCCGTTCTCTGCTGCTGTCTCAATTTTATCCGCATTACTTCAAACCGTCTATGAATTCAAATATCCTGCATTGTCTCTTCTCTTTCTTAATTTTTCGATAATCGTACTGCTGTTGTTTTTTTCGGATAGATTTGGAGTGTTTATCATACCAATAGGGTATACCGTAGGTACAATATTACAATTTGGGTACTTGCTAATTAAATCAAGAAAGTTTGTGAAGCTAAATTTGTTAGCGCGGGATGGTGGATACAATTTCTCAAAATCAATTTTAAATTCTTCCATTATAATTATAATATTTATAGAATCTGTAAGCCAGCTTTATTCAATATTGGATAGGTATTTTTATGGTGAGATATCTTCTGGTGGAATAGCTTCTCTTAATTATGCTCTGATTATATGGTTTCTACCAGTATCTATTTTTTCCATTTCACTTGCAACAGCTGTTTTTCCAACAATTACAAAAGCAATAAATGAATCTTCATATAGCGATGTAGAAAAAATTTATAATGAAAGTATTTCGATGAATACTTTCATATTTATACCAATAGCATTTATACTTTTTTTTTACGGTGATACTTTAATCAGAATATTTTTTGAAAGAGGAAAATTTGTAGAAGAAAGTACGACTATAACTTTTGGTGTGCTTAGGTTTTATGCTTTAAGCATTGCTTTTTATTCTGTTTATGCTGTTTTTAATAAAATATTCTATAGTATAAGCAAAGCTAAAATACTTTTACTTATAACAATTACCGGGCTTCTGTTGAAATTGTTTTTTAATTTTCTGCTAATTGATTTACAACAAGATGGTTTAGCTTTAAGCACCAGTATTAGTTTTATTTTCTTCTTTTTTGCCAGTTACATATATCTAAATGTAAGGTTGAAGATTAAAAACAGATCACTATTTGCTAAGGATTTTATTATTCATTTAATTAATTGTATGGTTTGTTTATTGTTAATTACAATTGTTTCGGAAATGTTTTACATCAATAACATTTTATGGGAACTTATGACGATAGGATTTTTCATATTTCTTTACTTTTTCAACCTGGCCTTAATTAAACATAATGCAATTGTTATTTCAAGTAAAGTGATTAAGCGTTTCAACCTAAATAATGCATTATAGGCTAGGTAGAGCATAAACTTTAATTCGTTAAAAAAACGTAAAGTGTAGTTCATATTTAAGTAATGACAAAATCACTAAAAATTTTAGATATTATTTCAAAAGAAAATCTATCGTTTCTGATTTTATCAATCGGGTTAAGTATACCAGCTATTATACTAAGCGAAAATTTATTATTAGCTCTGCCTGTCGTAATTGTGATAATGCTAAGCTTTGTTTTTGGGGAAAGATTTGTACTTGCGATAATCATCATTTCATTATTTACTCTTGTTGGCGACTTAGGCAGATCATTAAGATTGATAGTTCAGCTTGTAGACTTTACCTTGCTGGGCATTTTATTTTTAAAGCGATTCGGACTAAACTTCCAATCATATCCAACGGTCCCAAAATCAGTATTATATTTTTTGCTTCTCTACTTTTCGGCAATGATAATCTCTGCAGTAATGTCGAATTACCCCTTTGCAGGAATTGGATTAATAACTCAACAAATTGCTTTTTTTATTATTGCTTACATTTTTTATTCTCTCATAAGCAGTGCAAGAGATATAAATCTTTACTTCACTTGCATTTTTATTGTTGCTTTTATATTAGTCACATTTTCCTTATTAGCTTTTTCTCAAGGAGACGTTAGTTTGCTGGATATACTATCTCCAAACAGACCCAGAGTATCAGCTATCATTTCTAACATAGAGGCATCAACAAATTTTTTCGTTGTGTCTTTCCCCTTGATAATTAGTACACTCTTACTTAAAAGAAAATTTGCTGATAAAGCGATAAACTATTTTCTTATATTTTATTTCAGCCTGGGATTGATCATTACCATGTCCCGTTCAGCAATAATCGGAATAATAGTAAGTACTGCAATAATATTTTACTTGTTGAGTAGAAAAAGATTTTATCAGTTAGTGTTTTCCATAGCTTTCATTATTTTATTATTCTTGTTTTACACCCCACTAAATGAATTATTAACTACTTTTTTGAGAATAGAGTCGGGCATGAGTGCCAGGGATTATATCTGGAAAATGTCTATGGATATGATTAAGGATAATACAGTTTTTGGAATCGGTCCAGGTGCGTATCAATATGAAATGTTAAATTACTTCCCATATATGTTAGGTGATTGGTGGGGTAAGTTATTCATTTATTTTAATGAAGTAACAGGCGGAGCAAATTTATCACACAATTTTTTTCTAACCTTTTTCACCGATATGGGATTACTTGGAATCATGACTGCTGTAGCTTTACCATTAATCTTTTGGAGGATCGGAATTAAAACGCTAAAAAAATACAAGGATAAAGATCCGAATTATTATTATCTAATTATCGCTCTGTTTGCAGCCGGAATCAGCATAATCGTTCGTAATCTCTTTAATAGTATTGGTCTTTTATATGTTGGTGGAATTCAAACTGATTTACCATTTTGGTTAATTTTTGGAAGTTTAATTTATTTTTATAAAATGCCTTTACCTGTTAAGGAGGTTCTAAAAGATCAAATTATATCCAAAGTCAATTAAGTCGATGAAATTAAATAATAGAAAAATCTCCATAAACGATTTACTAAATCGCAACAAACTTCTCACATTTCTTATTCATTCACTTCTTTTATTATTTTTTTCAATAGTTCGTCTTCTATGCAAATTATTTACTTATAATGATGGTAATGTTTTGGTCGTCTCATTGCATAGATTGGGTGATTCAGTTTTTACCATCCCAGCAATTATGGAAATTTATAAACAATTTGGTAAAAAAACTCATATTTTGTGTTTCCCTGAATCAGTTCCTATTTACGGACTAGCTTTCAATGACATCAATATATATGCATTGAAGCGAGATAAATTCTATTTTGGTGGACGAATCGCAAAAGCCAGTGCAAAAAGAAAATTAAAATCTTTAAATCCGTCGACAATTCTTGATATAACTGGTTCGATGATGTCAGCTTCGTTAATATTTAATATTAGAGCAAATAGAATAATCGGGACCAATGGAAAACAGTTCAGAACAATTTATGATCAATTTGTTGAGTTTAGAAAAGAACCACAGTTGGTTGATATCTATCTGGATGCGATTACTCCCTTAATTAAAATATCGGACCGAACTGAATCCAAAAAACAGAAAGAGCCTAGCAATCCACTTGGAAGAATATTAATTCACCCATTTGCTGGTTGGAAAGAAAAGGAATGGAACTTAAAAAGTTATATCACTCTTGCAGGTAGATTAAATGAAAACTACTCGGTTAGCCTAATAACTCAGAACAATCAACTTAGTGCTGATGTTATAAATGAAATTGATAATTTAAATATTCATTTAATCCGAACTAATTCTGTTGACGAATTAATACAAAGTACTAAAGAATGTTCCTTATTCATTGGTAACGATTCAGGACCAGTTAATATTGCCAATTTTTTGGGTAAACCAACATTCACTATCTACGGAGCTACAAATTTGGATTACACAGTAGCAAAAACTAGTCATCAAGTATTTACACAAAGAGTGCTTAAATGTTCGGCATTACAAAACGAAAAGTTTTGTATCATTGGTGGAGAGATCTACAATTGCTCTGGTATTCAGTGTATGAACTTATTAAGTGTTGATGAAGTCTATGACAATGTAACTCCATTAATAAAAAAATATTGCAACCAGAAGACTTAATACAAAAGTTGTTAGTGTAAGCGGAATTTAAACCTATTCGACGAGTGAGTTATTAATGTGATTTTCTTTTATGCAGTTCGCAGACATTGTGAAGTATAAAATTCCTCATATTCTTTTATACCATCATTAAAATTGAAATTTGCTCTTGTTATAGTTTTGGCATTTTCACTAAAAACTGATAACAATTCAGGGCTATCCAGTAATTTAATTACAATATCAGCTAATCCCTGGTAGTCACCTTCTTTAGCTAAATAACCTGTTTTGCCGTGAAGTATCAAATCTTTAATTCCAACCACATCAGTACCAATTGAAGGTATTCCCATACTCATTGCTTCTAAGAGAGCATATGGCAGACCTTCATAGTGAGATGATAGCATAAATATGTCAAACTTTTTATAATAAGATTTTGAGTTCTTTTGATATCCTGCAAGTTCTATCTTTTTATCAAGACCAAGTTCATTGATCAATCTGATGCAGGCACCTTCTAAAGGTCCATCTCCAACAATTATAAGCTTGGTGTTAGGAAATCTCTCATTAACAATTTTAAAACTTTTGATTAAAGTTATCGGATCCTTTTGATAATATAATCTGCCAACGGTGCCAAGAATTATTTCAGATTCATCTTGTCGTAATTTATCCGGTACTTTATTTATATAATTGTAGTCATCGAAATCAGACGGATCGATTGAATTATATAAGGTAATTATTTTATTGTTTGGTACAATATTGTGTTGTAGTGCTAAATCTCTTTCGGAACCAGATACTGCAATTACTTTATTTGTCAGATATCCAAGATATTTTTCCAGGTTCAGATATAAGAGTCTTCTTAGTTTTATTCGGGTATCACAAAACATAAAGCCATGAGGGGAGTATACAACATTAGGATGGCGGCTTATAAAAGTAGCCAAGCGTCCAACAAACCCAGCTTTGGTACTGTGGCAATGCACAATATCGTAATTATTCTCCTTAATTATTTTCCGGATCTTTAAGATATTTATAATATCTGAAAGAGAACCACTTCTTGTGATAGGGAGGCCGAACATTTTGTTAAAAATGCCAGTGCTTTCCTGATCAAAATTTTTATTTCTGTTGGTTGAATAAACTATGTCGATTTGAAATTCTGATTTGTCTATTTTTTTTGCAACATCAATTACATGCTTTTGGGTGCCGCCGGATGTTGCCTCTAAAATATATAGAATCTTTATCATTTGTAAGATTCTACTCCTAACAGATTTGTATAAAAGTTTTCAATTTTCATTACATGTTCTTGGATGTCAAATAACTTTGATCTTTTGAAGCCTTGCTCAATAAGATCGCCGGCAAATTGAGGGTTCTCAATTATATTAATAACTGCATTTGCAATCGCTTCAGGATTTTTTGGCGGTACTAGTATTCCACTTTCTCCGTGGATGATGACTTCTTTTATGCCGTCAACATTAGTTGCAACTACAGGTACTCCAGCTGCCATTGCTTCAAGGAGTACAATTCCAAAACCTTCATATAAAGATGGTAGTACAAAAATATCCATTCTATTATAAAAAGGTATTACCTCGGCAAATTTACCAAAAAAAAATACTGAATTGCTAATGCCTAATTTCTTGCTGAGATCCTGAAGCTCTCCTAAAAGTGAACCATCTCCAACTATTTCAAGTCTTGTCTGTGGAAACTTAGTTAAAATGATTTTCATTGCCAACAATAGATAACTAAGTCCCTTCTGAGGCTCTAGCCGGCAAACCGTCCCAATTATCACTGTTTTATTGTTAGAATATTGTTTCGAAAGGGCACTTTCATAAAATTTTTGATAATCTATTCCATTTGGTAAAACAAAGATTTTTTTTGATGGAACAAGCTCAAATTTCATTAAACTCTTCTTAACTGATTGCGAAATAGCAATTACTTTCTTGTTAAATATGATACTTAACATTTCCAGAAAAATAAAAATATTATGCTTTTTTGGATTCACATTATTATGCTTGTGAGTAATGAGAATCGTTCGCCTGGAAAATAAATGAGCTATTGTAGTATAAAATCTGGCCTGGAATAAATGTGTATGAATTATATCGGGTTGAATTTTCTTGATTAATTTCCTGAGCTGAAAAATTACACTTGGATTAAATTTATTATTGACTCCAAGGTTAGTAACAACAGCATATTTAGAAATCTCTGAGAGAAGATCATCTGGCTTTTCTCTTAAAGCACATACGAAAAAATTATATTTGTTGCCATCTAATCGTTTTAAATAGGCTAGAAGTAAATTTTCAGCGCCTCCAAGTCCAAGGCTTGTAATTACATATAGGATATTAGTTTTTCTCATATATGAGTAATCTAATTCTTAATTTAAACCAATTCAGAACATTGAAAAACACTTACAGAACTCATATAAAATTCATCCTGAGAAAGTTGATTAGTTCTTAGCAACTTCACGCCATTCCAACTATGACTCACTTTATTCCTGATTTGGTATTTAAATAAGAGTTAATGATGAAAAGTAAACCCAAAATTCTTATTTAAATATAAGTATTAAAACTTCTTTCTTTTAATTTTCTTTGATTGATATTTTTTCTTTTAAGACAAATACTATTGACATTATCTTTTATTTGAAGAATGGATCACTCGCTGCAACACTATCTGTAATTTTCTCAATTATTGTTAAATTAGGGTAGAATTTTTAATAAGTATTTTTTAAAATTAAACATCCACTTAAATTAAACCATTATTTTTTTTATCCAGATAATTGGAAGCACATCAGGAAAAGTGGAAACTTCAAACTATTGGGGATCATTTTTTTCTCAAGGTTATTTTAGTAAACTATTTCCCAGCAATCGATTTTTGTGAAATGTAATTGGATTATAACTGATGATTGTCAATAAAAAATCAATTTATGTAACCAGTGTCGTAACCGACTTTTTGCTAATAAATCTTTCCTTTTTTTTAGCTTTGCTAATTTCACATACCTCAGACATGAGCCTGGAAAAAAACCAACCTTATTTACTTCTTTTAATATTAAACTTTGTCTGGTTTTTTTATACTAACTCAAGTGACTTTTATCAAGAATTTATGATTCGACCGTTTCCTATTCAAATTTATAATATTCTCAAATTGTCAATTATAATTTCAATTTTTAACATACTATTCCTTTATATTATTACCCAGCAATTATATACGAGAAATTTTATTATTATAAACGGACTGCTAATATTTATAACCATAACGGTTAGGAGTATTGTCTTCAAAGGTGCACTTAGAGCTTTACGAAATAAGGGAAAATCGATCAGGAATCTATTGATCATTGGAGCTAATAAAATGGGAGAAAAATTTAGAGAAGTAATTACTAAAAATCCTGGGTACGGGCATAGATTTGTAGGTTTCATAAGTAATAGTCCTTTGGAAAATGTAATTGGAACATTTTCTGAGCTTGACAAAGTTATCAAAGAGAAAAAAGTTGAGGATGTAGTTATAGCTCTGCATGCTGATTCAGGTATAAACCTTGATGATATAGTAAGCATTTGTAATAAGAATGCTGTGAAGATTCATGTGATTCCTGATTTTATTAAGTTTTTATCTAGCAGATTTCAGATTAGTTCTGTTAGTAATATTCCCGTAATTACTGTCAGAGATGAACCGTTAAATGAATTCTTGAGAAGATTTCTCAAAAGAGTTTTTGATATTTTCTTTTCTCTTTTGGTTATAATATTTGTTTTATCCTGGCTGATGCCGATAGTCTCCCTGCTAATCAGGCTGGATTCAAAAGGACCAGCAATATTTATCCAGGAAAGATATGGTATGAGGAAGAGGCCCTTTAAATGTCTTAAGTTCAGAACTCTCACATATCAGAAAAAGAGTTCAGTGGAATTCGAACCGATTGTCAAAAAAGATCCAAGAGTCACTAGGATTGGCAGGGTTTTAAGAAAAACAAATCTGGATGAGTTACCTCAATTTATTAATGTATTAAAAGGTGATATGTCGGTTGTTGGTCCAAGACCACTTATCAAAGGTGTGGATCAGGTTTATCAAAAAGTATTTGAAGATATTAAAATGAGATATAACGTTCGACCCGGACTTACCGGTTGGTCGCAGATTAATGGACTGAGGGGTGAAGTTGTGGACGAGAAAGAAAGTAAACAACATATCACGGAAAAAATGAAGTTTGATCTGTGGTACATTGAGAACTGGTCTATGAAATTTGATATTCAGATAATTTTAATAACGATCTGGCAAATGATAAGAGGAAATACGAAAGGATTCTAGTTACTTTACTTTCATTTATAAATATTAATATTTTTAAATTCTTGCCAACATATCTCATTCAATTTCAAATACATCTATAATAATCCTTTATATAGCTTTAATAAATCCCGATCATCTAAAGGAATCTCAGCTTTTTTCCCCATAAAAAAGTAACCGGATGCAGCATCCAATGTACCTGGTTTGTTTATAAGGATATAATCAAAGTATTTCCAGAAAAACGAGGTAATCCTTGTAAACGGTACTAGCAATTTCCTTACCCTTTTTGAACTGAAGAAGCTAAATAAGAAATGGCTGTAAGCCCACGCCAATGCCATACCGGTACCACAAACAGCACCACTTTCAATTTCATTAAATTCTCTAAATAACCTGCGGTGACCTAAATGAGTGAATCTTTGAAAATCATATCTTCCCATATGAACCTGCTGCATAAATGGCGTTTCAGCATAAACTAAACCATGCTTATTTAAAACCCTGTGAACTTCCTTAACACATCTTTGAGGATCAATTACATGTTCTAATACTGCCTGTATAATTACGCAGTCAAAAAATTCATTTGGGAAAGGAATATTATGCGCATCAAAAATAATTTGTGTCCTTGGACCGAAAGTAACATCACTTTCAATAAGGTTAATTTGCGGTGAGGTTATCAAATCCTCAATTCCTTCTCCTAAAATACTTCCACCAACAACTAAAACTTTTGGATTTGGAGTTCGACTAAGTAATAACGATAATAATTTTTTATAGTTTGTTTTTGCCTTGATATTATTACTTATCGAAGGGACAATTTTTTTTGCTATCTTTTCTAAAGTGTTCTTACTTAGATTAAAAGTAGTTTCTTTGTTGTCCAAAAAATCTTTAATTAAAAAAACACTGTGTTCTTCGTTAATTAATATTGGTATATCATTTACGATAGGGTAAATTTTCAGACAGTTGGAATTTTTACAAGAAAGTGAATTTTCAGCTTTTACCAAATGATCAAGACATCTTGGGCATCTTAATTCACTAAAGTTAACTTTTAATAAGTTCATTTTTTTATTTTTCCTTGGTGATAAAATTTATCTCATAATCATTTGAGACTATGCTTAACGTAAATCGATGCCAATTATAGATCTTTTGAATAGACCCTCAAAATAATTTAAAGCAACATTTTACTTCCTGAATATAATTACGAAAAGATTATTTTATTTAATAAGAAGTCTTGCCAAATAAAAGCACACTTTAAGTAATATTAGAATCAATCACTCCAAAACATTCTCGAAATAGTTTCAAATTTTTTTTAAAGATAAAACCAATCAATGTTAGATTTTAGATTTGTAAGAAAATTAAAGAATTATTGATTCGGATTTTGACTATTTTTGTTATACATTAGTAAGTGTAGTTATCTCATTAAGAATTTCCTATGAATCCAATCCTTTTCTATAACCATCAACAATATTTAGTTGCTAATTGAACATTTTAAATTTACTCAATTACTCACCTGATTTCGGTGGAGGTATCGCAAAACACCTTTTAGCTCTTGGCAAGATTGCTAAAATGAATGATCACAAGCTTTACATCGGATTTCCCAAAAAGAGGGATTGGCAGAATGAGTTAGAATTAAATTCGCAAGTAATAATAATTCCAGAGATTGAAAATTCCTTAAAGTTTAGATTTCCAGGAATTATTCGTAAAGTATGTGAAAGTTATTCAATCGATATCTTACATATTCACTTTAAATTTGCCATGGCATTCTCTTTGGCTTGCTCAATACGGAAGTGGGAAGTACCTGCAATATATCATTGGCATAATCCACCAATTGCACTAAATGAATTCCAAACCTCTCAGAAAAAGCTTAAAGGAAGATTAAAGCGATTGACTTTCAGTATGGTGGCTAGGTTTACAGATCTTAGGGTAATCGACCAGCATATTTCTATAAGCAAGGAAATTACTGAACTTCTTGTAAGAAACAAGTGGACTAAAAAGAATAAAATAAGTTATTTAGCAAACGGTGTTTCATCGATTGATTCTTCCGGAATTATTCTGAAGGAAAAAGACAAAAGTAAACCGGTTATTGGTACTGTAGCAAACTTTAGAACTCAGAAAGACCACGAAACGCTTTTGAATGCATTCAGTTTTATGCGCAAGGGTGGCCAACAAAACGAATTATGGATTATTGGCGATGGGCCAACAAGACCAAGAATGGAAAAGTTAGCCAGTGAATTAGGTATTGATTCTTCTGTTCGCTTTTTAGGAACTTTATCCAATCCTTATGAGATGTTTCAAAGATTCGATGTATTTGTACTTTCTACTCACTATGAAGGACATCCTCTGGTTTTGTTGGAAGCCATGAGTTTCGGAATACCAATTGTGGCAACAAGAATTTCCAGCATACCAGAAGTTATAATAGATGGAGTGAATGGTCTTCTTGTCAATCCTCGTGATTCTCTTGATCTTGCTCAAGCTATCAGTATTATACTGACTGATAAATTATTATATTCAAGACTTAGTGCTGCGGCAATTGAAACATACAAGAATCAACAAACAGTTGATGATTGGGCGAGTTATATGATTTCATTGTACAAGCGTATATTGAAAGATAAGATAAAGTGAATGAAGATCATCTTCATTTATGTACGCCTAATAACTTAAAGACATACCTATTGAAAAGTAGCAGAATGTTTGTTCTATATAACTTACGTTTAACTCGAATTAAAATCCGGAATAGCTTTTTTTTGCACTTGCCTTGATACAGTCTAAGTGCTATGTTTCGCTTGAATTTTCAACCTTCGAGGAGCTAAATGAAATTAATATCTCACTTGTTCTTTGTTTTTATTTTATTTTTTTCGTGCCTGAATATATTCCCACAAGTTTATAAAGTAATTGAATCGGGCACAGATCATATAATAGTTGAATTCAATTTTGGCAACTCCTATACTGTTGTTGATACTATAATTGAGGGCAGATCATTTCAAAAAATCCGGGGGGAAGATCACTCTATTCGAAATCCAGGTGATCCCTGGGTGCCAGAATTTAAGGTGCTTGCAGGTGTACCATTCGATAGCAAACCTGATGTTAAAATAATTACTCAAAAACAATCAGTCATCAAAAATAAATTTATAATTCCTTACCCTGAGGAAGATCCGGCTTTTGTAAATCAGGATTTTGAAAATGTAAATAAGGAAATTTATGCACGGAATGAGTTGTTCCCGGCTTCTCCTGCTAATTTAGAAGAGACGTATGTTGTTCGTTATGCAAGTGTTTTACCAATCGCTGTTACTCCTTATCAGTTTAACCCCGTTACTAGGGAGCTTGTTTTTACTTCTTCCATTATGATCAGAATTGATTTTAATGCGCGCGGCGGTATGAATATTCAGGCATTCAATGATGCAATGACTGATGATTTTTTGAAATCATCTGTTATTAATTATCAAGAGGCAAAAAGTTTTACCGGGAAAAGTTCCTCAGGGGATTCTCCTCTTCTCCAGGATGCATACTGGTATAATCCCAATAAAGATTACTTTAAAATTTATGTTAAAGAAAAAGATGTTTACAGAATGACGTATGAGGAATTAATTTCATCAGGTGTTCAGTTAGGATCAAACACTTCAATCAGTAAATTAGAAATGTTCAACGATGGTTTACCTGTGCCAATCGAAGTGTTCGACAATAATTCTGATTCAATTTTTAATGCTGGTGATTATTTGCAATTTGTTGGATATCCGGCAACGGCTACTTCTTTTTATACAATGAATATATACAACTTATCAAATGTCTACTGGTTTTCTTATCAGAGTGATTCAACTGGTGTAAATTATATAGTGACGCCAGGCTGGTCAGATTTTTCTAGAAGTTATTTTAATAACCTGACTACATTGCATTTTGAAAAAGATTCCTTGTATGAGAGATTAGGTTACGCAGGCAATGATAACAGGGATTTCTGGTTCTGGGATAAAGCATCATCAAGAAACCAACAGGTTTCATATGCATTTGTTCATTATTTCCTGCAGTTTCCGGGATGGAATGCTGATTCAGCTTATGTTCGTTTAAAGATCGCAATGCAAGGAATGAGTACGGATTTTCAATGTCCACTCGATCACAAAGCATATATCATTATCAACAATAAAGAAGTTGGTAGTATTTCTTGGAATGGACAAGATAATGTAGTCTTCGATAAAAGATTTTATGCCTCTCCCGATAGCATACCAATTTATCCTGGTAATGAACTTAGGATTGAAGTTAGAGGTGATCAATGTACTGCTATTGATGATGAGATAAGAATAAACTGGATTGAATTTGAGTACTGGCGGGGAAACTCACCGGTTGGAAAATACTATAGTTTCGTAAACCATGATATTTTTGGAGTAAACCGCTATGGAATTTTTAACTGGGAGGGTAGTGATGTTCGTATTTATGTTCCCAGCAAAAGTAAAATGGTATATCTCCCGGATCCAGGTAGTTACCAGCAATTTGTGGATACTGTGAATGCAGTGACTGAATATTTTTTAGCAGCGAGTGATTATTATTCAACGGTTGATTCTATAGTCGCAGATATCCCCTCTGATCTAAGAAATATAGCCAATGGTGCTGACTACATTATAATTACGCACGAAAAATTTACGGTCATAGCAAACCAGCTTGCCAGCTTTAGAGCGAGTAATTTTCCGGATGAGAATATTCCAAATCCAAGAATCCAAATAGTAAAGGTACAGGAAATTTATGACGAGTTTTCTTATGGTTTATTAGAACCAAAATCTATAAGAGAATTTGTTAAATATGCTTTTGATAATTGGGAAGTTCCCGCTCCTGCATACATTGTGCTGTTAGGTGATATGAGTTATGATTACAGAGCATTACTGGCTTCGAGCCGACCGAATTTTATTCCATCTATTCCTTTTTACACGACCATATATGGACAAGCTGCCAGCGATAATCTGATCGTTGCTGTTGCGGGTAATGATGCTGCTCCTGATCTGGCAATTGGCAGATTATCCATTGAAACTATCGCTGAAGGAAATATCCTACTACAAAAATTAACCGATTACCCTGATGATCCAACAAAACCATGGAAACAAAATGTACTTCTGCTAGCTTCAGGATTGAGTCTTCAGGATGAAACTCAATTTGGCTTTAATGATGCAAGTTTATACCTGGGCAATACCTATGTTATTCCACAGGGATATGCTGCATCTTATGTCTTTCGCTTCCCAAGTAAACCTGCACATGAACCCTACCAGGGTGAAGGACCAAAGATCAGAGAAGAAATAAATAAAGGTGCAGTACTCGTCAATTATTACGGACACGGAGGCGGCTATCAGTGGGATCTGGTATTTACAAATGATGATATTTATTTACTGGAGAATGAAGGAAGACTGCCGGTAATTCTAAGTGTAACTTGTTACACAGGACACTTCGATAATCAGGATGTATTCGGTGAACAATTTAATAAGGTTCCTGGTAAAGGCAGCATTGGTTTTTACGGAAGCTCGGGTTTAACATATTGGGGTGTTGGTACAGCTATCAACCGTGAATTATTTGATGAGATTTTTAATAAAAGAAATTTTATTACAGGCAAGGCATTTATGAATTCAAAGAACCGTGTGCCATCCGGAGGGCTATACGGTACACAAATCAATTTGTTAACATATTTAGGTGATCCTGTGATGAAACTTGCATTACCTAATTACCCTGATTTTACATTGAAGTCAAGTGATATTAGCCTGATTCCAGAAAATCCTTTACTGGGTGATAGTATACAGGTAAAAATAAATATAGCAAACTGGGGAGCTGTATTTCCAAATGATTCTGTAGTCGTTGAACTTTTTGCAGCTTTACCTGATACTGCTTATCAAATTGGTTCAATAAAAAGGCCAAGCTTTGGTGAGAGAGATTCAGTTTATTTTCCATGGGTTCCTGATAAAGGCGGACTTTACACGTTAACTGCTAAAATAAATGAAACCGATATCATTATGGAAGAAGACCATTCTGATAATATAGGAACAGCACAAATTATTATCTTCAATATCAGTGAACCAAATATTTTAACTCCATTTGATGGGTTTGTTTCTTCATCCGCTCAAGTGGAATTTACTTTTGCAGATATTGGCTATTACATCCAAAAAGAACTAAAGTATTTTATACAAATTGATACTTCACTTAACTTTTCAGCTCCATTATTTACTTCCGGGGAAATAATTCCGAATCGATCCCTGGCTAGATGGAACTCACCCAACTTGCCAGCAAGTGTTTATTTTTGGAGAGCAAGAATTTTTGACGGACAGGATTTTGGAAACTGGGGTCCGATCAGAAGTTTTTCAGTGATGAATGATCAGAAAAACGGTTACTATGCTCATAGTGAAATCCTAAAAACATTTTCTACATATAACATAAATTATGAGGAAGCAACAAAGAGTCTGGTACTAAACACAGATCCACTACCTGCCAGACCGAAAGAGAAAACAATTCTTGGCAATATTTTGCCAGACCCTCAAATACCTGACAGTTTATCTCTTACTACTATCACTACCGATGGCACTTATCTTTATTTTGCAAATATGTGGTTTTATGCGCAGAATTCAACAAACGGTATGTCTAGGATTTACAAGGTTGGTACAGGTAATAATGGAACAGTAGAAGGTCAATTCTATGGACAATTCTCAAATTTTCATGACACTGTTCTGCACAATATAGTTTATCACAGCGATGGTTACCTTTACGTTGCAATAGGTGAGCCGTATAAAATTGTAAGAATTAATACTGTCACTGAAGTAATTGACACGGTGGCTGTTCCACCAGGTTTAATAAGGGACATTGCCACAATTGCAAAAGGTCCTCAGTATCTTACTTCAGATGGCCAATTTGTTTATAACTTATCTTATGTAGATTCTTTGATCAGACCTAAGTACACCTTAAGAACTTTCGATCCGGCTAATGGTTGGTCATTGGCGAGACCAGATCTCGAGCTATTTGGTATTAGCTATTATCCTGGTTTTACAGGATTCTTTGTGCACGGTGATCGCATTTATACTTGCGATTATTTCAATAACTTTATGAGACGGCATAGAATCAATGATGGTATCTTTGAGGAAGAGTGGCTGATTATGGAGCCTCATCCGTCGAATTTTCAACATTACTTTGCGTGGTGTAATGATTGGCAAAACGATAAAATTTATGCTTCGACATTTAGATATTTAGACACCTTAGTCGTTCCTAAATTTGGAAAGTTTGCTGGCTATTACGTTGACGCCAACGGTACGATAACAAGCAAACAAGTCGGTCCAGTGGCATGGTGGAATAGTTTGAAGTACGACTTTACCAATCCAAGTCCAACTGGTGAATACTCAACTTATCTTCTAGGTCAGAATGCAGCAACAAAAAATTGGGACACACTTCAGGTAAATCTTCCGGATTCAGTTTCTCTTTCTGAAATTAATCCAAGCGTATATACAAATCTCAGACTTCATTTTGATTTGACTGATTCCACGTTTACAACCGCGGAACCAATGGAGCTAAGGAGTTTACAGTTTGATTACCATCCACTTTCGGATGTTTATGTTGAAAGGGAAGATTTTAATTTTCAGCAAGATTCTCTTCTTCAGGGGTATCCTGTTACATTCGACTTTAAAGCAAGAAGTTTTGGTGATCTTACTGCTGACTCACTTAAACTAAATTTCTATCTCAACGGATTGGACAGTTTAGTTTACAGCCCAATAGTGAGCGTACCTGCTGATAGTTATTCAGTTCCGGTTGAATATACAGTTGATACAAGAGGACTACTTTTCGAAAATGAAATTACAGTATTCAGTGAGCAGAGAAAAAGAGAATATTTTTATTTTAACAATCTTATCACACAGAATTTCTTTGTGGCCCGGGATTCCATTCGCCCGGTGTTCAGTGTTAAATTCGATGGTCAGGAAATTATTGATAATGATATTGTTTCATCAACTCCGGAAATTGTTATTACTTTAGAAGACAACAGTCCGCTGGGATTAGATACAACATTATTTACGATTGTTCACAACAATAAACCGCTAAGGTTCTATCAACCAGAAATCGGTTATGAATATGGAGGTCCGGGAACTCCATTTGTAATAACCTGGAAACCAACACTTAGTGATGGAAGACACACACTTGAAGTTCTTGCAAAAGATAAATCAGGAAATTTCTTTGATTCAACTTCTTACAGAGTGATATTCTATGTTTATAATGAAAATGATATAACTGATATGTATAATTATCCAAATCCATTTGCCAGGACTACTCATTTTACATTCATTCTCAAAGGACAGAATAAGCCTGATGAATTGGATATTAAGATTTATACAATTGCCGGCAGATTGATCCGGGATATTAAACTTTCGCCAAATGATTTAATTACTAATTTCAATAAAATTTATTGGGATGGCAGAGATGAGGATGGCGATGAAATAGGTAATGGTGTTTACTTATATAAAGTGATTGCAAAGTTTCCTGATAAAACGAAAACCATCACTCAAAAACTTGCAAAGGTCAGGTAATCTAAATTTATGAAGCCTGATTTTGTAATCAAAAATTGGGCTTCTGTTTCATACTTTTCATATCGGCATTAAATTTGACCGGCTGAAAGATTCAATCAACTAAATTTAATTAGGAGGCTAGAAAATAGAATGTGTGGAATAGTAGGATATGTAGGAAATAAGAATTGTGTGCCTATTTTGATACAGGGACTTAAACGGCTTGAATATCGAGGATATGATTCTGCAGGTATTGGCATCATCCACAAAGATGAGCCGATAGTAATAAAAGCAAAGGGCAAAGTTTCTTTGCTAGAAGAAAGAGTAAGTGAACTTGTATTAGAATCTGAAATTGGAATTGGTCATACCCGGTGGGCGACGCACGGTATTCCGAACGAACAGAATGCTCATCCACATACTAATGCAAATAAAACTCTCTTCATAATTCATAATGGAATTATCGAAAATTTTCAGGTGCTAAAAAATAATTTAATAACTCTAGGCTATAAATTCGAAAGTGATACTGACACTGAAGTTTTGGCTCACCTAATTGATAGCTTTTTGAATAAAGGTATCAGTTTAAGCAAATCCGTTCAAATGACATTAAATGAAGTCAATGGTACTTATGGTCTCGCAGTAATGTATGTAAAGGAACCTGATAAAATAATTGCAGCAAGAAAAGGATCACCCTTAATTATTGGCATAGGTAAGGATGAAAATTTTATTGCTTCTGATGTTTCTGCGATCCTTGCATATACGAAAAATGTAATTTACCTGGAGGATGGTGAGTTTGCAGAGATTTATAAAGACAGATATATGGTTAAATCAATTTTTGATAAAGAGATTGAAAAAGAAATACATGAAATCAATATGAGCATTGATGAGATAGACAAAGGCGGCTATCCTCATTTTATGTTGAAAGAAATAATGGAACAACCTGAGTCAACACGCAATTCTATGCGGGGAAGGCTTCTTATCGAGGAAGGTTCTGCAAAGCTTGGTGGATTAAATGATATAATTGACAGGCTGGTTAATTCAAAAAGGATATTAATTTCAGCTTGCGGAACATCCTGGCATGCTGCACTTGTTGGTGAATATATGTTGGAGCAATATGCAAGAATACCAGTTGAAGTTGAGTACGCCTCTGAATTTAGATACCGCAACCCGATTTTATCGGGTGAGGATTCTATATTTTTTATTTCACAAAGTGGAGAAACTGCTGATACTCTTGCAGCTTTAAAAGAAGCAAAAAGCAGAGGTGCATTGGCACTTGGAATCTGTAACGTAGTAGGAAGCACAATCGCTCGGGAAAGTATGAGTGGTGTTTATATTCACGCCGGTCCTGAAATTGGAGTTGCATCTACTAAAGCATTTACTGCACAGCTTGTTGTTCTTGCTTTAATAACTCTTTTAATAAGCAAAAGAAAAGGACTTAAACCTTCTGAAGGAAAAAAGATTGCTGATGCGCTAGATGAAATACCTTCCAAAATAGCGCAGATATTAAAATTAAATGATGAAATTGAACAACTCGCAGATGAATTCAAAGACTCACCGAATTTTTTATACTTAGGAAGAGGATATAATTTTCCCGCCGCTTTAGAGGGTGCTTTAAAGCTAAAGGAGATTTCATACATTCACGCCGAAGGATATCCTGCCGCTGAAATGAAACATGGTCCAATCGCTTTAATTGATGAGAATATGCCGGTGGTTTTTATTGCACCTAAGGATTCTACTTATGAAAAGATATTGAGTAATATTCAGGAGGTCCGTGCAAGAGGTGGAAGGATAATTGCCATTACGGATGAAGGTAATGGTGAAATAGACAAGTTAGTTGACCATACAATAAAAATCCCAAGAACAATTGAGATGTTAACTCCGATACTCACTTCCGTTCCTTTACAGCTTTTAGCTTATCATATTGCTGTTAAAAAGGCATTGGATGTAGACCAACCAAGGAATTTAGCAAAGAGTGTTACAGTAGAATAATTCTTTTGAGAAAACTAAGTTTATTCTTATTTTTGCTCGCAAAATTTTGGGCAGATAGCTCAGTCGGTAGAGCAATGGACTGAAAATCCATGTGTCGGCGGTTCAATTCCGTCTCTGCCCACGTCAATTGAGGCTGATACCGACAGCCTCTTTTTTTATATTTAGACATTCTCACTTTTTTATAACTCAGAATAAATCATTTAGCTTAACTCAACCTTCACCTGTTATAATCGGAGATTATGAATGAAAGATTGCTGCCCTGTTTGCAGTTCAGATAAAAAAAAAGAAATTGGTTCACCAAAAACTAACGTCATTTCTAAAAGATTTGTTGATAAAGAATTTAAGATAGTTCAGTGTAATAATTGCGAGCTTTACTATGTCTTACCTAAAATTGATTTTAGTGGTAGCCAATGGAGCGAACTTTATAATTCAGAATATTTTTCAAACCAGTCCGACTGGTTGGTAAAGAGAAGGAAAAAAGAACTTGCTAAAAGATTCGATACGGCAAGAAGTTTTATTGAGAATAAAAGTCAAAAGCTTAAATATCTGGATGTTGGAGCAGGTGAGGGAAAAGGATTGTTGGAAGCTCATGGACGAGGCTGGGAAGCAACCGGAATTGATATAGTAGATAATCGGTTACAGGAAGCGAAACTATCTGAAATAAAGTTTATAAAATCCAATCTTCTTGAATCCGACTTATCTGAAAATTACTTTGATTTTATATATGTTGATTCAGTTATTGAGCATGTTCTGAATCCTTTTGAATACTTGTCGAAAATAAAAAAGCTTCTAAGTAAAGGCGGGGTAATTTACATTGGAGTACCTAATGAAGATTGTCTTTTTAATAGTGTAAGAAAACTTGTTTTCGTCCTAAATGGCAAAAAGAATGAATCTGAAAAATTAAAACCATTTGATTCTCCCTATCACGTTATTGGTTTTAACAATAACTCGCTTAAGTATTTCCTTGATAAGTTGGAATTAAAGGTTCTTAAAAAACGAAACTTCGGGCGTAAGTTTGATTTTCTTTCTTATTCACCAACAAGTAAATCGTTTTGGATAAATCTTTTCTTTTTATTCCCTGTGGAATATCCCGGACAATTGATCCAAAGAGATATTTACTTTGAGGCATATCTGTCCAGGAATAATTGACCTTAGAACTAATTAGCCAACCAGTAACTTGCTCTACCTTAATAAATAAATAATTTTAAAATATGATTACTAAAATAATTCTACTAGCGAGCCTCCTGCTCTTTTCAGGAGTTCTTAATTCGGATATCATTTCTCACCTTTATAATAATGATTCAAGTATTAATTTGGATGAAGTTAAAATTGGCCCGGAATATTTCCCTACTGATCCTGCATTAAAACTGGTTTACAATTCAAGCATGGGTGAAGCATACGCTGAGATCAAGCAAAAAGGCAATAATTTCATAATGGATTTACGAAATGATGACTTCTACTTTGTTCAAACAGTTTTCGTAGAAAACGACACAATATTTTTAACAAAGCTGGAGCAGGAAGTCGATGTATTTCTTTTCATTTCATCGAGTGCTTCGGTGACTTATGGCCGTCCATACTTAAGATTTCCTTTCCCACTTAAGAAAAATGATTCCTGGACCTGGACTGGTGTTGAATATATTGATGAAGAAAATCCCGATTCTATTATGGTTTCAGGTAAAGTTTTAGGTCAAGAAATGGTGGAGACTGAAGCGGGTAAATTTGATTGTGTGAAATTTCAGATTGATATACGTAAAAAGAAAAGCGGTTCTCATACGAAATTCTATGAATGGCGGACTCCTAAAATTGGTTTGGTGAAACTCGAAGCATTCATTGATGCTAAAGGATTTATTGGAACAATTATGAATCTATTAGGTTATGACGAGATGAAATTTGAATTAAAAAAAATTCTCTAAGCTTTAAGAGATCATTTGATAAGTGATCTTAAGATAATATATTTCGACTAAAAATCGAGGGAATTCTATGCAGCCTGAAGTAATTCTTCAAACAAATTTTCCTAAATTAAAATTATACGCACGCGGTAAAGTTCGGGATATCTACGAAGTGGGCGACTATCTTCTACTTGTCTCCACTGATAGAATATCAGCATTCGATGTAATAATGAATCAAGGAATTCCTTACAAGGGGATGGTACTTACAAAAATCTCAGAGTTCTGGTTCAACTTTACAAAGGATATTATTCCAAATCATTTTATAACTACTGATGTAAACAAGTATCCTGCTCAATGTAAAGAATACGCCGACGTTCTTAATGGCAGATCAATGCTGATAAAAAAAGCAAAGGTAGTTCCGATTGAATGTATCGTACGTGGATATATCACCGGTTCAGGCTGGAAGGATTATAAAAGGACAGGTGAGATTTCCGGAATCAAGTTACAACAAGGATTACATGAATCAGAAAAATTTCCTGAACCGCTGTTCACTCCATCCACCAAAGCTGAGATCGGAGAGCACGATGAAAACATTTCTGCTGATCAAGCTATGCAAATCGTTGACCAGGAAACATTTAATTCTGTAAAAGAAGCTACAATTAATATTTACAAAAAAGCTTCGGATTATGCTCTGACAAAAGGAATTATATTAGCGGATACCAAGTTTGAGTTTGGTAAAGTAAACGGTGAAATAATTCTCGTTGATGAAGTATTGACTCCAGATTCATCAAGGTTCTGGCCTCTTGATAAATATGAAAAGGGAAGAGGGCAGGAAAGCTTTGATAAGCAATTTGTTCGCGATTATCTTATTTCTATAAAATTTAATATGCAGCCACCACCTCCACCGCTTCCTGATGATATTATTGGAAAAACAAGCGAAAAATACCTCGATATTTACAAGAAGATTACTGGTGAAAGCCTGATTTAATTTTATTCCTAGTAATTTTTTTATTAGAATTACAACTAATTATTGAAATTAGTCCTGATTTTCATTTCAACCGGGATCTTATTATTAGATGACGCTTCCAAATCAACTTACAATTTTAAGAATAATACTCTCTCCGGTATTTCTCTTTTTATTTTTATCCGATGTCATCTGGATGAAGCAAATGTCAGTAGCAATTTATATTGTAGCGGCTCTCTCTGATTGGTATGACGGTTGGCTTGCAAGAAAATTCAATTACATTACCAGTTGGGGAAAATTCTGGGACCCGCTTGCCGATAAAATTTTAACCTCAGCCGCTTTTATTGGATTCGCTGCCGTTGATTTAATTCCCTGGTGGATGGTGATTATTATTGTAGGAAGAGATGTTGTTATTACTCTGCTTAGAGTTTTTTCTGATATGAAAAGCTACTCATTCACTACCAGCTATTATGCTAAATGGAAAACCTTGTTGCAGATGATATTCCTTTATTATCTATTGATTCTTTATGTGGCTCAATTCACACCTGAAATTAATTCTCTTTATGGTGACTTAATCTCATCTTTACTTAATGGGCAACTAATATTTTTTATTGCCTTGTTGATAACTGGTGTAACATTTCACTCAGGAGTTTTATATATATTGAGAAATTGGCAAATCATTTTAAAGATGTTAAAAGTTGAAAATTAATTTCTTCGAAAAATTTATAGGTTCGGGATTCTACACAGGCTATTCACCTTACATTTCAGGTACAGTTGGAAGTCTTGCTGCGTTGATCATCTACCTGATACCTGGCTTTGAAGAGTTGTTTGTTATTATTCCTGCAATAATAATTTTTATGGTTTATGGAATTTATTTAGGCAATAAGTTTGAAGTTGAATACGGAAAAGATCCTGGTCAATGCACAGTTGATGAAGTTGTTGGTATGTGGATTTCACTCATTGCACTACCCAAAAGCATTGGTATCATAGTGTCAGTGTTTATTCTATGGAGAATCCTTGATATTATTAAACCGCCGCCAGCGAGAAACCTTGAACGACTTAAAGGCGGCCTGGGAATTATGATTGATGATGTGATATCGGGTATTTACACTCTCATAATTATGCATCTTGTAGTATATTTGTTCGGTACTTTTTAACCATATTATTTGATTGAAATGAAAGCATACATTATTACGATTGGCGATGAAATTCTTTTGGGAAATACTCTTAATACAAATGCCGCATATATAGGAGCTCAGCTATTCGAAATAAATATACCAGTAATTAAATCCTCAGTAATTGGAGATGACAATTTGGTTATTCTTAATGAATTAAATTTCGCTTCCGGAGTTGCTGATTTAATAATTATAACCGGAGGACTGGGTCCTACTCACGATGATGTTACAAGAAAATCAATTGTAGATTTTTTTAATACAGAATTGATAGAAAACCAGGAAGTTCTTGAAGACATAAAATCACTTTTTGAGAAGAGAAAAAGAATAGTAACCGAAGTAAATATTGATCAGGCAAAGGTTCCTAAAATTGCTGAAGCAATCAGAAACCAGCTTGGCACTGCACCGGGTCTCTGGATAGAAAAAGACGATAAGATATACGCAGTGATGCCCGGTGTTCCTTACGAAATGGAAGCAATGATGGAATTCACAGTCATCCCGAAACTAAAAGAGAGAATTGGTGCGGGACAAAAAATTCTTTTGAGGAAGATGATTCTTACTACAGGCATCCCCGAATCAACACTGTACGAAAGATTGGGAAGCATTGATGAACTTTTACAGGGAGCCAAACTTGCTTTTTTGCCAAATCAGTTTGGTGTGAAACTTCGTTTGTCTGTTGAAGGCGATGATGAAAAGCAATTAAAGAATAAGCTGACTGAAGTTGAACAGAGAATACGAAGTAAAGCCGGCCGATTTATTTATGGAGTTGGTGATGATCAGCTTGAAGTTGTTGTTGGCAGACTGCTGATGGAAAGAGAATTTAAAATTGCAACTGCTGAATCCTGTACCGGCGGACTTGTTGGAAATATGCTCACTAATGTCAGCGGAAGCAGTAAATATTTTGAGCGAGGTGTTATCTGCTACAGCAACGCTGCCAAAGTTGAAATTTTAAAAGTGAATGAAGATACACTCGCAGAACTCGGTGCTGTAAGTATGGAAGTTGCAATGCAAATGGCTGAAGGAGTTAAATCCACAAGCGGTGCGGATATTGGTTTGGCTACAACCGGAATAATGGGTCCAACGGGAGCAACAACGGATAAACCAATTGGACTTGTTTATATTGGTTACTGCGATGAAAAGGTTTGCACAGCAAGAAAATTTCATTTCGGTGATGATCGTTTACTAAATAAGCAGCGAACTGCTCAGGCTGCATTAGATTTTGTAAGAAGGCAGCTCCTCGGAATTTCCTGGGATGATTAGACTTTTTGTCGCGCTAAAAATTCCCGATGTAGTTAAGTCGGATATTTTCAAGCATTGCTATGCTGCATCTGAATCGCCATCGGACTATCGTTGGGAGGATAAAGATAAAGTTCATCTTACATTAAAATTTATCGGAGAAGTAAAAGAAGAACTGCTTCCACAAATCATTGATGAATTAGAGTTTGTTAAAAATTATTCTGCTTTTAATTGTAGGGTTTCAAGATTTGGTTTTTTCTTCAGGGATAATCAGGCGAAAATTCTGTGGTGTAATGTAGAAACTGATGATTCTATAGTCTCGCTTGTTGATGAGTTGAATGATAGGTTGAAGAAGTACGAAATCGAAGTAGAAAAAAGAAAATTTAAAGGGCATTTAACCCTGCTGAGAATTAAAAAACCTGTAAGTGAAAATTTTATTAAGAGATTTAAAGAGTATTCATTCGATCCGGTTAAATTTAATTCCAATGAGATTGCACTTATGCAAAGTGTGCTTAAACCCGTTGGATCTGAATACAAAGTTTTAAAAATTTATGAACTTAAATAATGGAGACTAAAATGGCCGCAGACAAAGAACAAAAAATGAAAATCATCGAAGATGCTATCCTGTCAATTGAGAAAACTTATGGTAAAGGTTCCATAATGAAGTTGGGCGATGGAATCGTGGCTGATATTGAAGCTATTCCAACAGGTGCGCTCTCACTTGATTACGCTCTCGGTATTGGAGGAATACCACGAGGAAGGGTTACAGAAGTTTATGGTCCGGAATCAAGTGGAAAAACAACACTCTGTCTTCATGTAATTGCAGAAGCACAAAAGATGGGTGGTCTGGCTGCATTCATTGATGCAGAGCATGCACTCGATGTTAACTATGCTAAAAAACTTGGAGTTGATACTGCAAATCTTCTTATTTCTCAACCTGATTACGGCGAACAGGCACTTGAAATCACCGACACATTAGTTCGCAGCAATGCACTTGATGTAATCGTTATTGATTCAGTTGCTGCTTTAGTACCGCGTTCAGAGATTGAAGGTGAAATGGGAGATGCAACAATGGCAGTTCAGGCAAGATTGATGTCTCAGGCGCTTCGTAAGCTTACTGCAGCTATTTCTAAATCTAAAACATCTGTAATATTTGTCAACCAGCTAAGAAGTAAAATTGGAGTGATGTTCGGTAATCCCGAAACAACAACTGGTGGAAATGCACTCAAGTTTTATGCTTCTGTAAGAATTGATATTAGAAGAATAGCTGCAATAAAAGAAGGCGAAGATGTTATCGGCAACAGGACTAAAGTTAAAATTGTAAAAAGCAAAGTTGCTCCGCCATTTAAACAGGTTGAGTTTGATATTCTTTACAATGAAGGAATTAGTAAAACCGGCGACTTGATAGATCTTGGAGTTGATCAGGGAATAGTTAAGAAGAGTGGTGCTTGGTTCTCTTATGGTGAAGATCGTTTCCAGGGCAGGGAAGGCTTCAGACAGAAGTTGATTGAAATGCAGGATATGAGAAATAATCTGGATAAAGAAATTCGTACGAAACTTGGAATGATTAAAAATGTCACCGCTGAGAAGAAAGAAGATATTGATGATAAAATGAAGCAGAAGGATAAGAAAACAAAATAATGATATTAACAAATGAAGGTTCTAAAAGTTGTTAAAAAAGGTAAAAGCGATGTAACAATCTATTTTGATAATGACTCAATGCTGTTCTTAGCAGTTGAAGTTTTTCTAAAAAGCCGTCTGAAGAAAGGTGATGATATTTCTGAAGACCGCTTTTCTTTTTTAATTGAGCAAAACAAACTATTTCATATCAAGCAGAGAGCATTCCGACTGCTGGGAAGGAGGCAGCACGCTTCTTTTGAACTGAGCAGGAAGTTATGGAATAAAGATTACGAGCAGAAACTGATTGATGAAGTAATTGATGATTTGCAGAAGAAAGGCTATCTGGATGACAAAGAATTTATTCGTGCATTCGTGGCGGATAAAAGCAAAACAAAAAACTGGAGCGTTAAAAGGATAAAAGGTGAATTGTTCAAAAGGGGAATTGCCTCAAAGTTAATTGATGAAACTTTGATCGACCAACCCAGAGAAGCTGATATTGAAAATGCAATGAAGCTTGCTAATAAAAAATACGAAGTGCTGCTGAAAAGAAATTTAGAACGAAAAGACCTGCGTAATAAATTATCTACTTATCTCTTTTCAAAAGGATTTGATTATGATTTGATAAAGGAAGTGTGTGATAGGTTAATCAAAGCTAACGACGAGGAATTTTAAGCTTTTACTTTTTAGGATTAATCCTTCCCAGCCTTCTGATAATCGTAGCTAGTTCATCAATTTCCACTTTTTTTGCCGCATCGTAAACTGAAAACCATTTTCTCTTACGCAAGTTCTTTTCAGGATAATCCTTGAAAATTCTCGTAACCTTCATTGAATAAATTTTTGTTAGAAGTTCGCTGCCATTTTTTCTGACTGTATAACTGCCGAGAATTTTTGTCGTGTTACTGCCTCTTACTCCGGCTTCCTCAAATGCTTCCTTCTTGGCTGACTGAAATGGTGACATGTTATATTCAATAAATCCTTTTGGTATTATCCATTTCTTTCTTCTTATGGAAGTAACAAGCAGAACTTCAGTCTTTCCGTTCTTCTTCCGGTAAGGAATAACTCCCGACTGATCAAAGTGGACTCTTTTTCCTGGGGCTATTTTTCTTTTCATTAACTTGTCAGAGAATTAATTGTGAATTCTTAAATTTGACTGTGTAAAGATAAATCGCTTGTTAATTATCAACAAACACTAACCGACTTAATGCAGTTACTTCAAAATCAATCACTGAAAAAATTAAACACATTTGGAGTTGATGTTAAGGCTAAACTATTCGCCGAAGTTTTCTCCGAAGATGAGCTGAGAGAAATTTTCTCTGATATAAAGTTTAAGTCTGAACGGAAATTAATCCTCGGCAGCGGCAGCAACATTCTCTTCACTAAAGATTTTGATGGATTGATAATTAAGCTCTCAATAAAAAATATTGATGTAATAGAAGAGAATGCGGTCTCAGTTGTAATTGAAGCGGGTGCAGGTGTTTTCTGGAATGAACTTGTAAAATATTGTATCGAGAGAAACATTGGTGGAATCGAAAATCTTACTCTAATTCCAGGAACAGTTGGCGCAGCACCAATTCAGAATATTGGTGCTTATGGTCAGGAACTCGCTGATACTTTTATTTCTTTAAATGGTGTTTTTATTGATTCTGCTGAGACAAAAACTTTTAGTAAAAATGAATCCCGGTTTTCCTACCGGTCAAGCATCTTCAAAGAAGAATTGAAAAATAATTTCGTAGTTACTTCTGTTCAATTAAATCTTAAGAAGAATCCTAAACCGAATTTGACTTACAAAGCATTATCAGATTACCTCGGAAAGAATGGAATTATCAATCCTGCCATAAAAGAAGTAAGTAGTGCCGTAACTGAAATTCGAAATAGCAAATTACCTGATCCACAAAAAATTGGTAACGCGGGAAGCTTCTTCAAAAATCCTGTTGTTAGCGCAGACTCATTCCGGAAATTGAAAGCTGAGTATTCCGATATTGTCAGCTTTCCATCTGAATCTGGACAAATAAAAATCTCCGCTGGCTGGCTGATTGAAAAATGCGGATGGAAAGGAAAACGTGTCGGTGATGTTGGTACCTCACCTGATCATGCTCTGATTATCTGTAATTTTGGAAATGCAACGGGTTCAGAAATACTGGAATTTGCAATGCGAATAAAAGAAGGAGTAGCTAACAAATTTGGAATTAAGCTTGAAGAAGAAGTAAATATTTTATGATTAAGATTGAATTAATATTCGGTAATAATTAACTTCGGTAAAAGATATTCTAAACATTTTTAACAGGATAAAGAATGAAAGATCAGAAAAACGAAAATCTGTCAGCATACGAAAAAGCAGCACAAGAGGGAATTGATCCTCGTTGTATCCCACAATGGCTTGATGGTCCCGTTCCCGAACACGATGAAATAAAATATCCTGCTTATCCTGAAACCGATCAGCAAAGCTGGAAGTTTTTGTATGAGCGGCAGATGAAATTTCTCCCCGGCAGAGCATGCAAAGAATATATGGACGGAACCGAGCAGTTAAATCTTTCACCCGATAAAATTCCTTACCTCAAAGAATTAAGTCATATCTTTCATAAAACTACCAGCTGGAAAGTTGCGAGAGTTCCGGGATTGATTCAATCACAGAATTTTTTTGAGTTATTAAGAAGAAAAGTTTTTCCTTCCACAGACTATATACGCGGAAAAGAAGAGCTTGACTATACGCCGGCACCTGATTTATTTCACGATATTTTTGGACATATGCCTTTGCTTACGAACAAAAGCTTTGCTTCATTTTATCAGAAGTTTGGTGAAGCAGCATTAAATGCAAAAGGTAAGGACAGTGTTAAACTTGAAACCTTTCACTGGTTCTCGGTTGAATTTGGTTTGATTAATAATCCTGAGGGAAGAAGGATTTATGGTGCTGGTGTACTCTCATCTCTCAAAGAAGTTCAGCATTCTCTTTCGGATAAAGTGGAAGTCAAGCCGTTCGATCCAGAAAAGATAGTAGTTCAGGAATATGACGTCTGGCATCTTCAGCCAATTCTTTTTGCAATAGATTCCTTCGAGCAGCTTGAAAAAGGTTTTGATGACTGGTGTAAAAAGAATGGTTTGCTGAGCTAGAAGGCTTAAATTAAAACACGGACTTAATTTATTTTTGAACTAATCACTCGCGTTTATTGTTTTTAATCATTAGTTGTTATGCACTATTCATTCTTAAATTATTTAGTGTATTTGTTATTTCTTTTTAATTCATAAAGAAAAAAGTTTTGGAGGTTGATGTGGAACTAAAAGTTGGTGATAAAGCGCCTGCATTCAAATTGAAAAATCAGGATGCTAAAGTAATTTCTCTTTCTGACCTTAAAGGAAAACCCATTGTTCTATATTTTTATCCCAAAGATGATACTTCCGGCTGTACAAAAGAAGCCTGCAATTTCAGAGACGAATTCCCTAAGTTTGGAAAAATGAAAGCAGAAATAATTGGTGTTAGTGCAGATTCGGTTGAATCACATAAAAAATTTGCGGTGAAGTATAAGCTTCCGTTCAATCTTTTAAGTGATGATAAAAAAGAAGTTGTTGAGAAATATGGTGTCTGGAAAGAAAAAAATATGTATGGCAGAAAATATATGGGAATTGAAAGAACAACATTCATCATAGATGCGAACGGAAAAATCAGCAAAATATTTCCGAAAGTAAAAGTTGATAATCATAATAAAGAAGTGATGGAAGCATTGAAAGAATTATAATGGCAAAGAAAGTTTATTTAACTCGAAGAGAAACATTTGCAGCAGCTCACCGCTTGTTCAAACCTGAACTTTCTGATGAAGAAAATTTTAGGATGTTTGGCAAGTGCAGTAATCCAAACTGGCACGGGCATAATTACACTCTGGAAGTAACTGTAGCTGGAGAAGTTAATCCAGATACTGGATTCGTTATTGATATAAAAAAGCTAAAAGAGATAATGCACGCGTTTGTTATTTCTAAAGTTGATCATAAAAATCTGAATATTGATACAGAATTTATGAAGGGAATAATTCCAACTTCTGAGAATATTACTATCGCTATTTGGAATCAGCTTGCAGATAAAATTTTAGGCGGAAGACTATTCTCGGTGAAGCTTTACGAAACTGAAAATAATTATTTTGAGTACAAAGGAGAATAATGTGGATAATGCTAAAGTGAGAACATTGATTTCTGATTTGCTGAAGAATATTGGTGAGGATCCCAAAAGAGAAGGGCTTATGGAAACACCACGAAGAGTTGCCGATGCTTATGAGTTCCTTACATCCGGATATGATAAAAATATTGAAGAAGTTATGAATGATGCTGTGTTTAATGAGAGGTATGATGAAATGGTTTTAGTAAAGAATATAGATTTTTATAGTCTTTGTGAACATCACATGCTTCCGTTTTATGGCAAAGTTCACGTAGCCTATATACCTGATGGAAAGATAATTGGACTAAGTAAGATTCCACGAATAGTTGATGTTTTTGCACGTAGATTACAGGTTCAGGAAAGAATGACTCAGCAAATAGCTGATACTCTCGAACAGTATTTGCAGCCAAGAGGAGTTGCAGTAGTTTCAGAAGCTTATCATATGTGTATGATGATGAGGGGAGTTCAAAAACAAAATTCATCTGCAACGGCAAGTGCTGTTCACGGTGACTTTAAAGATGATCCGCGGACAAGATCTGAATTTCTAAATTTAATCGGACATAAAAATTTATAGTTATGGCAAAAAAAGACGGAATATGGATTACGGGTGCTAGTTCAGGATTAGGTAAAGCTGTTGCGCTTGAGTTTGCTAAAATTGGATGTAATGTTTTTATATCTGCAAGAAGGGCACAGGAATTAGAGCGGCTTAAAGATGAAGCAGGCAAGCAGGGTGAAAATATTTATCCTTTCCCTTGCAATGTTGCTTCACATACTAATGTAGAGCAGACATTTAAAAAAATCAGCAGCGAATTCGAAGTAAATTGTTTAATCAATAATGCAGGTGTTACTTCATTCAAACACGCAGCTGATAATTCGGTTAATGAGATAAACGATATTATAAATACAAATTTACTTGGTGCTATTTACTCTATAAAATCTGTTTTGACTTCATTCATTAAAAATGAATCTGGTACGATTATAAATATTCTATCAGTAGTTGTTGATAAAACATTTACAAGAAGCTCAGTTTATGCTGCTTCAAAAATGGGTTTGCTGGGTTATAGCAATTCACTTCGCGAAGAAGTAAGAAAGAATAATATTCGTGTTATAAATGTTATTCCCGGTGCAACGGAAACTTCAATGTGGTCGCAGGAAATAAGGAAGGAAAAAGGCCAGCTGATGATGAATCCTGAAAGTATTGCACGAATAATAGTTTCTTCATACCTGCAGAAAGATAATCTTGTTACGGAAGAAATCGTTTTAAGACCAGTCACCGGGGACTTAGCTTAAAAAAAAGCCGGCAGCATCGACCGGCATTTCGTGGAGAGAGATATTAAAAAAATATTATTCAACCCGCACATCAACATCTCTCATCATTTTCATAATTCTCTTCTGTCTTCTTTCACCAAAATCACCCGACATTTTATTCCAATCTTTTTTCTGAGTTTCATCCAAAATCTGGTAAACATCCATCTGATGGTTTGCAAGTGAAAGTGCAATTTGGTTTCTGGCTGAAATAATTTCATTTGTCTTAGATAGGAATTCTTCCCTGGTATAATTACCCTTATTCTTCAGCTCTTCCATTTCAATATTTCTTTTTTCAAGATTGGCTTTTAGATCAACCATTTCCTTCTGATGAGCTAGCTTCAGAATATCAGCTTTTTCCTGCTGCTCTTCGGTTAGATTCAATTTTTGGTGAATCTGTAATTGATCCCGATCCCTTTTAAGTACCATAGTTTCCTGCGCGAAAAAATCCCGGGAGACAAGCAAAGCAGAAATAATGGCTATAAGCGTGAACATCTTAATTCTCATTTTTTTACTCCTTGATTAATTATGATTTTTAATTGTTGTATTTTAGACATTATTTTCAGTGCTCAGGTTTAATGGTGATTATTTAAACCTCAAGGGATATTTTTGTGTCTAAAATTATAAGTATAGCTATAATCCGGAATGAATGTAAAAACAGATGATCATCAACTTGTTCGGGATTTCTTATCCGGAAATGAGCAGTCATTTAACATACTTGCGAGGAAGTACCAGGAACGGATTTACTGGCATGCTCGCCGAATGCTTGGTGATCATGATGATGCTCACGAAATTGTTCAGCAGGTTCTATTAGTGATGCATAGCAAGTTGAATACATTTAATTTCAGCTCAGCATTATATACCTGGATATATAAAATAACGGCAACGCGAAGCCTGAATTTGATTAAGAAGAAAAAACTGAAACAAATATTTACGTTCAGTTCCGATAAAACTTTTGAAAACTATGGTTACGAAAATATAATTGAGGATATTGAGGCGAAGGAAAGATTTTTAAGAATGGAAAAACATTTAAATAGTTTGCCCGTAAAACAAAGACAAGTTTTTGTAATGAGGAATTATGACGACTTACCCTATGAAGAAATATCAAACATAACAGGAAAGTCAATCGGTGCATTAAAGGCTAATTATTTTCATGCATTCAGAAAAATGAAGGAGCTGATGGAAAAAAATGACTACTGATGAAAGAATAATAAAATATCTCGAGAATGAGTTATCCCCGGAGGAAAGAAATTTATTTGAAAAGGATTTGAAGAACTCTGCTGAGCTGAGAGATGATCTCAATAAATGTTTAAAAGTTAAAACCGAAACAGATGAGCTTAAAAAGTTAAATTTAAATTCTCTTTATCTGAATTCATTAATACCTGAATTCCGCCAAAATCTTGATGCACCTAAATCTGTATCAGTCAGAAGAAATCTGGGATATGCATTTGGGATAATGCTCATATTCATTCTTTCAATATCAATTTTAAAAAACTTTTTTAGCAGTGAAAGCCCAACAGTAATCCTTCAGGAATTCACACAATCATTGAATGAAAATCAGAAAATTAAATTACTGGAAGATCTTAATGGTGATGCAGAAGTTTATAAACTCGTATCAGAAAATATTTCAGACAACGAACTAACTAATTTATTAACTACAGAACTCGAAATAAATAATGAAGTTGCCGAAGCTTATGACATCAGTTTCAATGAATTAATTTCAGGTCTAAGCCAGCAAAAAATTGATGAAATTTACACTGAAATTCTAAACAGAAATTTTTAATAAGAGGTCTAAATGAAAAATATAAATCTCAGTCTTTTAATATTACTTATGCTATCAACAACCTTGTTTGCACAAAGAGGTAAGTGGCAGGATGAAGAAGCCAGAGAAAAATTTGAGCAGCTTGAGAAAATTAAGCTGATCGAAACCCTTGAAATGGATGAGGAAACTACGCTGAGATTTTTTGCAAGACGTTCAGAACATAGAAAACAGCAGGATGAAATCCAGGAAAAGATTCGGCAAAAGATTGATAATCTGGATGTGATCTTTAAAAGTGGCAGAGTTGCCACAGTGGATGAAATAAAATCAGATGTAAATGAAATAACTAATTTACAGCTTCAATTTGATAAGGGCAGGGTTGATTTTGTTAATTCACTATCTGATATCCTTTCGTATGAACAAATAGCAAAGCTTATAATTTTCGAGAAAAGATTCAGAAATGAAGTTAGAAAGCTTTTAATTAAAGAGCGTAGACCTCCAATAGACCCTGAATAAGCCTCAAAATCAAAAAAGGGAAAAATAATTCTATCCATAACTTTAGGTTGATTTTCAAAACCTTCGGACATATTTTTACCAACCATTTTTGCGGAAGTGGTGAAATTTGGTATACACGCTATCTTGAGGGGGTAGTGCCTTAATTGGCGTGCGGGTTCAAGTCCCGCCTTCCGCACTCAATTCAAAAACAAAAAATGAAAAAGGAATAAATAGATGAACAACAACAAAGTCTTTCCAATTCTCCTGCTATTCATTTTGACTGTATCCTTAATTTCTTTTGCTCAGGAAATGAATCCTGAAGCAGGGAAGCTTTACAATGAGGGTAATAGTCAGTTGAAAGCTGGAAATTACAATGGTGCTATTAGTAATTACGATAAGGCACTTGCAATAGAAAAAGATTATCGCATTTATTATCAGAAAGGCGTAGCGCAGAAAAAAGCAAATGATTTAACTGGCTCAAAAGCTTCATTTGAGGAATGTATAAAACTTAAGGGTGATTTTGAACCCGGCTACAATGCTTTGGGTGGTGTTTACTTTTCCATGGGAAATTATACCGAAGCAATAAATAAATTTGAAAAAGTTTTAACTCTTTCCAATAATGCAAGCGTCACTAAAAAAGTAAAAAAGAATTTGTCTCTGGCGTATACAAAGCTCGGCAATGACCAAATATCACAGGGGAACGCTCCAAAAGCAGTTGAGTACTTAAATAAAGCTGTTGAAAATGATAATTATGATGCAGCATATTTATCACTTGCTAAACTTTATTCCGAATTGGGAGAATGGGATAAATGTATCTCAGCATCAGAAAATGCTTTAAAGTATAAATCAAAAATAACTACTGGTGGTCCTAATTTTTATTTGGGAGTTGCTTATAAAGGCAAAGGAGATAATACAAAAGCAAAAGAGATGTTTGAGAAAGCGAAGCAGGACGCAACCTATCGAAAAACCGCTGAGTATGAACTTGGCTTATTGAATTAAGACAAATTAATTTCGAAAGACCCTCTG
>DATIJX010000044.1:0-1834 GCA_035478175.1 Ignavibacteriaceae bacterium | reverse complement strand
ACACCTGCTTTGTCGAGCATTCTGACGATGGGTTCAAGTCCGTCTTTGTAATATACGGAGATAAGGGCAGACCTGATTTTTACGACTTCGTTCATATTCTGGTTTATCGATAATTGAAAAATTTATAAAAGAGGCGGTCGGGTATCACTAACGGCATTTCTTCCAATTGATTGTCATTGAATTAGAAAAATTACTGTTTTCAATTCCGGCCGTAGGAATCCTTTGCAAGTTTATTAAAAATCGGGGCACCGAACAATAATTAGTTAAACAAAGAAGAGTATGCTAATATTTCAGGTTTTTGTATCCCCCTCTTATTCCCCTTTGCCTTCGGCTCCTATGTTTGCAGAATGAAATAGATTTGCAAATAAAGTGAAAAAGAATGAGAGCACAGCTTCGGCTAAATAGTTCATGTAACATATTCGAGCGGAGAATAAGCCTCATTCTTTTATATCTCTTAGAGTTTAAACAGAATGTAAGGAATACGGCATAGCTGTATATCCAGGATCACCGACAAGGAGAGAAAACGAAGGGAGATTCATCACTTTTATTACTAACCTTCAAAATTTACACATGCAAATTTTAAAACAGGTATTAGGAGTTGATGTTGCACAGAAAGAGTTAGTTGTGACATTGGGTAGGTTAAATAAGGACTTATCCATAGACCTTTATTCATATAAGGTGTTTAGAAACACTAACCCAGGGGTCGAGTCATTAGTTAAATGGGTTAAGAAATTGACAACTAAAGATTTACCAGTTCAATATGTAATGGAAGCTACGGGAGTTTACCACCAGAAGCTTGCATATTACCTGGATGAAAATGGATTTGAAGTAAGCATAGTTATGCCCAATAAGATCAGCAATTATATGCGAACCTTAGAAAACAAAACTACAACTGACAAGACATGTTCAGAGGCAATCGCACAATTTGGTTTAGAACGGAAGTTGGACCATTGGCATCGACCTGACCGGATCTACAAGAACCTACAACAACTTACCCGGGAGCGGGATCAGATCGTAACAGAAAGAGTGATGGTAAAGAATATGTTACACGCCGAACAAACAGAAGCTGAACCAAACCCAAACAGCCTGAAACGATTAAAGGCAAGGATTCAATTCATGAATAAACAAGAATTTCAGGTCAAGAAAGATATAGAACTGTGTGTTGAGAATGAAAGCGGATTAAAGAAGGATATACAGAATATCTGTTCAATACCAGGTGTCGGTAAGCTAACAGCAGTTATTGTGTTAGCAGAGACAAATGGCTTTAACCTGATAAGAAACAAGAAACAACTTACAAGTTATGCTGGTCTGGACGTTAAAGAGAAGCTTTCAGGAACCTCTGTGAAAGGGAAGCCAAGAATATCAAAAATGGGAAACACGGCATTAAGAAAAGCAATGCACTTACCCTCATTGTCAGCAATCAAACACGATGAAAGGTTTAAGGAGGTATATGTACGACTGGTCTCCAGGCATGGTATTAAAATGAAGGCCATAGTGGCGGTACAGAGGAAGTTATTGGAACTGATATACCTGTTGCACAAAAACAACACAACCTATCAGAAAGATTATGAAAACAAAGAAAGAGTGCAACTAGAATTAGCTGACACTCTTTAGAAACTAGCTCGAGGCCGTTTTGAATTACAAAAATAAAAAAATATCAGATTTTGATTGGAATTTAACACAGAATCTCCGCTCAGACTGACAGTCATCCTGAGTTGAAACTCAAAAAAAATTTGAGCAAATGCAAAAATGACAGAGATTATCTGTGGTTGGTAACCTTATTCATGGTCAGAGAATACGGTAGTTCTACTCAACTATATAGTGAGCAGTATCA
>DATIJX010000043.1:0-30153 GCA_035478175.1 Ignavibacteriaceae bacterium | reverse complement strand
GGTGAAATATTTATCGTATGCCTTGTTGAAAGCATCGCGAGCTTCTTTGGTTGACCAGGCTGCCATAAAAAGTTCGTTGTTTTTTTCCATTGCAATTGGAATATCTTCCCAGGTTTTAACTTCTGTAATTTCAATTACATCACGGTTATCATTTCCCCACCAATGACGGATGGTTTTATGACTTATGACGTAAGGATTTTTGTTCCACACCTTTGTATTGTAAAGATGAGTAAGCGAATCGAGTTCGGCCATTGTTCCGTTTTCGGGAAATGCCCTTTCAAGATTCTGGACTATAACTGCATTACCTCCTGATGGCTGTGCAAACGACTGATTGCCGGCAGTGAGAAATAATAACATTAGAAATGAACACACAATAAAGTACTTCATTGTACTAGCTCCTATTTGTTTGTTATAGATTGGATTAATTAATTACTGCAATGGTTTAAGAGTAACTTCACGCAAATATTTTGTTCCGAGATACGTTCTCATAGCCAGGCGCTTATCTGTCATCTCGCGCATTTTCTCAGAGTCTGTTGTCTTAAAATGTTTTTCACGAATCTGTTTCATTTTATCTTCGTCACTTTGATTATAATCAAGCGCATCACCAAAACTTTTATGAATGGCTACAAAAGCTACGTCCCAATCGTCCTTATCCTGGGGCACATTGAGAAGGATTTTGTAGTCAAGAACTAATCCCTGTTTTTTTGCTTCCTCTTGCTGTGGAAGGAAATTTGCACGGAGATATTTCATATAGTTATCAAACTCACCAGGACTGGTTCTGTAGAAACTAACTGCACGAACATTGCCTTCTGTATAATGTTCCTGGGCAAAAGCGCCAGATACAAAAACCACAAGAAAGAACAATGGAAGAGCGAACGTTTTGAACATTTTCATTTTATTTTTCCTTTGAAATAATTGATGATTGGTTGTTTATGAAAACACATTTATTTATTAAAGTCTTTCTAAAAAGATGTCGTCCTTTTTCACAGATGACATCCTTAATAACCTAGAACTTATTCGCTCGGCTGTTCGGGATACTGATACCTTATTGTATAAATATTGTCCTTATGCGCCTGGAAATATTTTACAGTAGCTGCGAAAGATCCGGGATGTCTTTTATTAACGCGACTTACATACTCATCCCAGAATTTATCGAATGATGACATATCTTTTGCAGTGTACCATGTATTAGAATTCCATTCGTCTCCCCAGGTATGGCTGAAAAAACCAAAACTGTAGATGAATCCCTCATTAACCAGTTCTTTAAGTATGGGTGTGAAAACCGAATCCGCCATTTTGTTGACTTTTCCAACGTCTGCCATTGGAACCATATTAAAGCTTACAATGAGTAATGGCTGCTCGTTGTTTTGTGCGAAATTAATTTCGCCGAGAAAAAGAATTGCAACAAGGATTATTGCAAAGATTGTTGTTGTTTGTTTCATAGCACTAGCTCCTTTTTGTATGATGATGATTTGTGATGATTAAATAACCCCGCACTATTTCAATTTCTGAATTAACTCAACAGAAGATTCGCCCACAGAAGGAATTGATCCTAAACCCTGCGCCAACTGCCAGAGACCGTTTTCTTTAACAAAAGTATTCGACATTCTGAAAAAGAATTTTGATTGGTTGCCTTTTACAGTAACTGTCATAGGTGCATCAAATACTGCAATTGCAAGATCACTACCTTCGGATATTCTTATAGAAAGATTTCTTATCTCTCCAAAATCTACCGAATCAAACAATTTCCAGTCCTGATCAAGCTGATTCTGAAAATCTGATTTTTCCTTGCTTATTTCGGAAACATCGCTGCCTAAAAAGTGAAATTCCTTTGATGAAGAAAGCATGCTAATTATTGTATTCATATCTTTTTTAGCATACGAAAGAAGAAAGGTTTCAATTCGGGTTTTAATTTTATCTTTTTCAGAATCTATCTGTTCAGAAGTGAGTTTTTCAGACTTGCAGCCGCTCACCAGCAAGGCGATGATAAAAAGCAATGAGAATGTTTTCATAATGTCTTTTGTTTTTTACTAATTGAACTGCTGCAAACATAGCTCACCGGGTCAGTGGGGGTATATAACAGATATTGCATTGTCTGGTAATTTTGTTGCAGACCTGCAAATTCTAAAAAAACAGAGGGATATTTACAGAATATAAAATGAGGTTATTTGTTTACATCAGAAGGAAGATGGCCAAAATGCTTGGAAAAGGTTTTTGTGAAGTAGCTTGGATCTCCGAATCCAACCTGCCATGCAATTTCAGCAATATTACCCGAATTACTTTGAAGCAATTCGAGAGCCCGCTGCATTCTGATTGACCTGATAAACTGAATTGCAGATTGATTAACAAGTGCTTTCAACTTTCTGTGAAGCTGCGAATGGCTGAGATTCATCTCGCTGCTGAAATCTTCAACTGAAAATTTGTCGTTGCTGATGTTTTTTTCAACTATCTTCATCGCTTTTTCAAGAAACAGCTTGTCAACAGAGCAGGTTGCAATTTCTTTTGGTTTAATTTCAAGTGAACTGCTGAATTTCCTTCTAAGCGTTTGACGTATCTCAATGAGGTTTTTAACTCTCAGTGATAATTCTTTTGAGCTGAATGGTTTTGTCAGATAATCATCGGCGCCGGTTTCCAATCCTGTAAGTTTATCCCCCTCACCAGCTCTGGCAGTTAATAAAATAATTGGAATGTGGCTGGTCCGTTCATCAGCTTTAAGTTTTTTGCACAATGAGTAGCCGTCCATTTCCGGCATCATAATATCGCTGATAATAATATCCGGAATGGACTCTGCCGCTTTCATACAACCTTCTGTACCTGTAGATGCTTCCACAATTTTGTAATCGAACTGTAAAATTGATGCTATATATTTTCTTAGCTCGGAATTATCTTCGACAATCAATGCGATTAATGAATCATCTTCTTCACCAATCTCCTCATTGTTTTCATCAAGCAGGATATCTTCGTCCAATAATTCTTTCATACCAAGACTGGCATAATCACTTTCTTCTGGCTTTATCATTATGATTTCATCTTCTCTCAGATAATCCTTCCCAATCGGAATGGAAACGGTAAATGTGGATCCTTCATCAATTTTGCTTTCAACAGTGATGCTGCCTTTATGAAGCTCAACCAGTTCTTTTACTAAAGCTAAACCAATTCCGCTGCCCTGTTCAGTAAATCCGCTTATATTCTCAACTATAAAAAATTTGTTGAAAACCTTTGGCAGATCATTCTCATCTATTCCAATTCCTGAATCTTTAATAGAAATTTTGCAGTATTTGTTTGCTGGATGATTACCTGATTCTGATCCATGCTGATTAATTTTTACTTCTATGCTGCCGCCATTCGGAGTAAACTTAAATGCATTTGAAAGTAGATTATAAAATATTTTTTCGAATAAATCTCTATCAAAGTAGGTTTGAATGTTTGAAGCCTCGCTTACAAATTGCAAGCATATATTCTTCTTCTCCGCAATGCTAGAAAAAGAATTAATTATTCCATTCAAAAAAATCACCAGGTCCCCCTGTTGACAACGCAGTTTGGTTTTACCTTTTTCAAGTTTTGAAAGATCAAGTATTTGATTTATCAATCTCAACAAACGGTTCGCGCTGCTTTTTATAGTGTGAAGCTTTTCTTTTTTGTTATTGTCTGTTTCGTTTTGCTCAAGCTGCTCTGCCGGACCGAGTATCAAAGTCAATGGTGTTCTGAATTCGTGAGAAATGTTAGCAAAGAAACCCGATTTCATTTCATCAATCTCTTTAAGTTTCCGAGTCTCGAAAGATTCGATTTTGAGTCTGTTCTTTAAACGGAGTCTGCTCAATTCATATCTTCTCACTATATAAAGAACAATTATTAATATAACAGCATATATTCCATAAGCCCAGAAGGTTTGCCAAAATGGTGGGGTAATAATTATTTTTAAAGAAGCACCTTCTTCATTCCAGATACCATCATTATTTGATCCTCTCACGATGAGTTCATAATCTCCGGCACCGAGCTCAGTAAATGTGACGTTTCTTTGTGTTCCAAGATTTATCCAATCATCGTGAATAGGCACTAGCTTATACATATACCTGTTTTTCTCGGTTGCAGTATAATCGAGTGCGGCAAATTGAATCGCAAATGAATTTTGTGAGTAAGGGATAGTTACTTCAGAATTATTAATTGCTGTGTTTATTCGAAGTTGTGAGTTGCTTTCTATCTCAAAATTACTTTTCAAAAATTTTAGTTCCGTGAATACGATAGGAGGTATGTAAATATTATCCCTTATTTCAGAAGGGAAAAATGCATTCACTCCGTTCAATCCTCCGAAGAATAATTCACCCGGGCTGCTTTTGGAATAAGCCCCGGTATTAAATTCATTTCCCTGAAGACCATCAGTCACATCATAATTTCTGAAAGTTGGTGTGCCGTATTTATCGGTAGTAACTCTGCACAATCCATTGTTTGTACTAAGCCAGAGTTCATTTCCTGACGAAAGGATTCCATAAATAACATTATTGGGAAGACCATCGGTGACAGAAAAATTCGAGAATGTTCCGTCATCAAGATTTAATCTGCTCAATCCGCCGCCCTGGGTTCCAACCCATAAATATTTTTTAGGCTGAACCGGATCTTCGCAAATGCTAAGGACTTCGTTATTGCTAATACTTTTATTATTACCAGACTGATGTTTGTAAATAATTTTTTCCCGCGTTTCTAAATTATATTTTACAAGTCCCTCAGCCCAGCCAAACCAGAGTGAGCCGTCTTCGCTTTCATAAATAAATCTTATTATCGGTGCGAAATCATTTTTGTTTACAAAATTTAGTTCGTAATGTGTGAATGTATTCGATCCCTCGTTAAACTTGCTAAGGTACCGTGAGTTGAGAGCAAATAAGTTTCCACCGCTGTCAATAAACAACAATCGGACAAACAAATCTTTTAGTGAATTTGGATTTGATGGATTGTGACCATAATAAGTTGTTCTGTTTCCATTATCAGAAATTTTATACAGCCCACCACTCGAAGAGACCCAGATGTTTTGCTTGTTATCTTTAACTAAAGATGTTATTTCTCCTTCGGGACCGTATGGCAGTTTAATATATTTGTATTCTCTGGTCACCCTGTCCAACCGAAACAATATCTGCTGAGATGCGATCCATAAAAAGATATCGTTCTCAGCTAAAATCGCGGATACGCTAAACGAAGTTTTGAACGGCTCTCTATCAACCAAACCGTTGTATAAAGAAAATTCTTTTTTGTTTTGATCGAACAGATTTATTCCCTTACCGGCAGTTCCAATCCAGATCTTACCGCCGCGATCAGTAAACAAACTGGTAATGTTATTTAAACTCAATGATTGATCATCTTTTGGATCATGAAAGTAATATCTAAAGTTGCCGCTGATAGGATTATAAATTACCAGCCCGCCTGAACAGGCAAACCATAAGTTGCCATTTTTATCTTGAACAATTGATAAAATTCTGTTATGCCAGAATGGAAAAAATGTGTGACCACTATAAGGAATAAATTTTGATTTTCTTGTGCTGAGATCTATCTTGATAAGACCGGCAGGTGTGCCGGAATATATAAGATTTGAAGAAGCGCGGAACTGACTAAGAATCGTTCGTCTGCTGGTTAAAAGTTCGTTTGCATCTTCGTGAAAAATTTTAACGTATTCAATTTTGTTTTTTTTGACAGATTCCAGATTTAATAATTTCATCCCGTTCTGTGTGCCGATAATTATCAAAGAATCGTCACTGCTTAATGATAGTATCAGATTATCAGAGAGAGGTGAGCTTTTATCCTGTGTCTGGTAAAACATCCTCGAGGATTCTGTTTGTGGATCATAACTAATCAAACCATCATTTGTGCCTAACCAAAGCAAGCCATTTTTATCTTCAGTAATGGATGTGATTTTATTGATATTTATTGTGCTGTCAGTTTTGTTAGGTGGGATTTTCAAAACTATTCTTTTAAATGCATCTTTTTCAGGAATGAAAAGATCAAGCGCACTTGATGCAACCCATAATCTTCCTTTTGAGTCTTCAAAGAGGGTGGAGATATAATTCCCGGAAAGAGAAGCAGCGTCGAATGGATTATGCCGGTACACTTTAAATTCATATCCATCGTATCTGTTTAATCCGTCTTTTGTCCCGAACCACATAAAGCCGTTTTTATCCTGAAGAATCGAAGAAACAAAATTCTGGGATAATCCATCGTTGCTTGTCAACTTTTTAAATTTGAGAGGGCTCTGCTGCGGATAGATTGGTAATACCAGCGAGATAATGAGAAATGATTTAAACAATGATTTCGCCAACGAAAATGCGAACGATTCATTCAAAAATTTTACTAAGCTGTTTTTCATTTGCATAACTTATGGCAATTTCCAACGATGCAATACAGATTAAGATGAAATAGTTTAATAGATATACGAGGTTATTTTTCCCGTTTGCAAAATACATATAATGTGCAGAATAATAACGGGAATTATTACCTATTAAGTCCCCCGCTGATTTACTATAAAAAGCTTTAGCGTGCCTTTAATTAACACCGTAAAATATAACTAGTATCAATAAATAACGGCAAAGAATCTGGATAGTCCCCGTTTACGAAGTGAGAAAAATATCGTTTCGAACAGCTTAAAAACTGATAAACCGCCCGTAAATCGATATAATTACCCCATCTGTTAAAGTTCGCAATAATTCTCCCACAATTTGCAATATTACTCCTAACACCAGCCCTGCTCAAAAATGTATTTTTGCCCGAATTTTTCCACAAACTTAAACAGAGGGTCTGGGTATGCAAATCAGAATAATAAATTGGGCATTAGTCACTTTCATATTTAGCGGATTTTGCTTCTACGGCATGGCTCAGACAAGCCAATCCGAATTAAAAAATCTTTCCCAAAACGCCGATGTTATTATTACCGGCAAGGTAACACAACAAAACTCAAACTGGAACGAAAACAAAACAAGAATTTATACTCAAGCAACTATTCAAGTTGATGAATACTTGAAAGGCGGTAATACCGGAAATTCGATAGTTGTCAGCTATCCCGGAGGAGAAGTGGGAGATATTGGCGAACTATATTCCCATATGCCAAGGTTTGAAGACAATGAAGAGGTTTTGGTATTTCTGGAAAAGGATGACAGGAGTACGAATTACAAAGTTTTGAATGGTGAGGAAGGAAAAATAAATGTAATCAACGATCCCAAAACCGGAAAAAAAGTAACAACTTCCAACGTGCAAATTAATTCGCTCAAGGCACAAATTAAAAGTTATATAAACGACTAATAATCATACCGAAAAAATCTTACATAGTAAATTCAATCAAGTTTTAAATTTTATTACAGAGGGTATAATGCAAAATTTTATTAATAAGAACTTTCACCTGGCATTTTTTATAATTATTCTAATCACATTCAATAATGCTTTTGCACAAACGAACAACAACTCTTATGTGTTTAATGGAGAGTCAAGTCAACTTTATGTCTTAGATGGACAACCAGTAAATACTGATGCAAACCAAAATGGATTTAAATTTTTTAACAGCAATACTTCCAACAAACAGATAACGGTTCAGGCCTGGGTCTTTTTAATTGGAGACAATCCTGCTGGAGTTGAAATCCCAATTGTTTATCGCACTGTAAATAATGGGAAAACATTTTCATTGTACCTAAAAGATAACAAGGCATATTTCTCCGTTGGAAACAACAATACAATTACAGTAAGTACTAACATATTGCCTGCGTTTCAATGGCTTGCAATCTCCGGTACATACGATGGCAGTAAAGCAAAAATATATTCTGGTGGCTCTTTGGTTGCATCTGCTAATTTTACCATAACCACTGGTTATACCTCTACAAATGGAACTACTGGTTTGTTCGTTGGAAAATCAAACACCGGATCTTACAGAGGGCTAGTTGACGAGATCAGAATTTTTAATACTGCATTGAGTGCAAACAATATAAATAATTCCGGTGGTAATGGTAATCCAGCCGAGAATTTTCCATCACCACTTGCACCTTATTTATATGGTCGCTGGTCATTTACGGAGTTTTCCTATTACGGCGGCACAAAAGCTCTCAACGATTTATCAACCTATAAAAATCATCTTAGAGTTTCTAATATTGATGAAATTTTAAAAAGTAAAAATCCACCATTGTTTGTTGTGAATTCTACAGGAGATGGTCCGGATTCAAATCCTGGGGATGGAATTGCCGCTACTAGTAACGGCACTACAACATTAAGATCTGCTATACAAGAAGCAAATGCCCTGGCTGGCCGTCAAACAATTTATTTCTACATTCCAGGTTCAGCACCATTCATTATTCAACCTGGATCGGCCCTGCCCTATATAACCGAACAAATAAATTTAAACGCAACTACTCAAAAGGGATACTTGGGTTCGCCTCTTGTGCAGGTAAATGGTTCAAATGGAGGATTAACTATTACCGGAGGTAGTAGTACGATGCGGGGACTCGAACTAAATAATTCTGCAGGTTATAGCTTAACATTATCTTCTTCTGGCGGAAATAATATTGAGTCGAATCGGATTGCCGGAATATCTGTTAACTCTTCGGGAAATAGTATTAACGTGAATACTATTTCTAATTCCACGACCAATGGAATTTTAATTCTCGCTGGCGCAATAAATAATTTAATTGGTAATTCATCTGCAAATAATATTACAGGAAATGCCGGTTACGGAATTTCTATTGCCGATGCAAATGGAAATCAGATATTAAATAATACTTTTGGTAATAATGGCTTGGGCGGGATATTAATTTCTAACTCTTCAGGAATTGTAACTGGAAATACTATATCGGGGAATTCTGGATTTGGAGTAACGTTAAATAGCGGAACTGGAAGTCAGATTTCAAATAATACGATTGGAACCAACACAGGCGGAGGTGTTTCAATATCTAATGGAGGTGGAAATTTAAATGAGAATATAATATCAGGGAATAATGGAGTTGGAATATCAATAAATGCTAGCACAGGAAATCAGATAACTAATAACACAGTTAGCTCGAACACATTGGGCGGAATCTCTTTATCTAACAGCAGTGTTACTTTAACTTCAAATTCTGTCACAGGAAATCTAGGTTCTGGTCTGTCTTTAAATTCTTCTAGCGGAAGCTCAATTGCTCAGAATACATTGTCTGGAAATTCAGGGTTAGGAATATCGGTCACTTCCGGCACAGGAAATCAAATCACTGATAATATCGTTGGAACAAATACTTTGGGTGGTATTTCCATAACAAGTAGTGCGGGAAACATAACGGGGAATACAGTCACTAACAATTTAGCCTTCGGTATATCATTAGGTTCTGTTAGTGGCATTACTCTTTCGGAGAATGAAATTTCAGGTAATTCAAGTAATGGTTTGGTGATAAATGGAAGTGCTAATAAAATCAACAATAATACAATTTATAACAACAATGCTTCTGGCATTTTGGTCGCATCGGGAAACCACAACTCGATGCTAAATAATTCAATTTATGGTAACGCAACTCTAGGGATTGAATTAGCTGCTGGTACAAATGACTCACAACAATACCCAACACTTAATACCCTATACACCTGGCAAGATGAATCTGCCTTACCAGAAATAAAAGGCGGGAGCTCGATTCAGGGAGTGCTTAATAGTACCCCCGGACAAAATTATAAAATTCAATTTTTTGCCAACTCAAGTATTAGTAATAGAGAGGGCAGGCGTTATCTTGGTGAGATTATAGCAACTACTGATATTGCAGGTGGAGCCGAATTCCTTGCTAATCTTAAAGATGCTGTTCTCACTGCTGGCGAAGTAATAAGTGCTACGGCAACAAGATTAGATTTAGATAGTCTTCCATTAAGTACGTCTGAATTCTCTGCTTCAATTGAAAGAGCAACAGATGAAGGTGACCACTACATAGTTAATACTACCCTTGCTGGAATTCCTTTGCACTGGAAGGATGGAGAAGGTGATTACCAAATTTACGGACCAGTTACAGCTGGTGAGGTTCAACCTCCTGCTGGCTTTGCTGCTGCAGTTGAAAATGGATTTAATACCTGGACTGGGCTGGAACAACTAACATATACTAAACGGGCATTGAGCGGCACAAATTCCGGAAAGTGGGGCGGCAATGCAGATGGAATCAACAATGTTGTTTGGTTTCCAACCAGTACAATGTGGCAGGATTCTACCGAAGCTCCCACTAATGTAATTGCGGTAACAAGAGTAAGATATAATGCTCTAAATGGTGAAATGATTGATGTTGATTTAGCATTCAATGGTGAACCGATATCACTTGCAGGATTGGGTCAGTTTTATTGGGCAACCGATGGTTCATCTGATAAGCTGGATGTTCAAAATGTTGCCACACATGAAATCGGGCATTATTCAGGATTAGCTGATCTTTATAACCCGGGTGATTTTAATTATACATTATTGATGAAGAATAATAATCAGTTCGCCACGATGTATGGTAGAATCAATAATGGAGAAACCATCAAAAACAGTTTGAGCCCGGCTTCTACTGAACCTGATTGGTTGCCGAATCAACTAGATATTACAAAATCTGATATTGGTGGTATAAATTATATTTATAATAATTTGGGTGAGGTTTACTACGATATAGCATTAGTCTTCGATGGTACTACAAACTTTACCTCACCGGATGTTCTTAATGGCTTTACACCCTCCAGGAATGCTGCAATCGAACTTGTGACTAAATTAAGAATTGGCGATAGAATCGGATGGGTTAACGGTTCAATTTCTGAACCGATTGGAGATAATTTTAATTCTAAATTAAATACTTTAAATAGTCCTACTTTTGTGCCTAATAGTGTTGGAAATTTAGCTGAACGAATCACCGCCGCACAGACGTTGCTAAATTCAGGACCCACAACCAACAAAAAGGTTATTATTTTATTCAGTGCAGGTGAAGTATCTCCGATTTCATTAATTACGGAATTGAGTGTTGATCCTGACATAAGAATTTACACGATGGGCTTTGAAGGTTTGGATGATGCCCAGGACTTAATGAGCTGGCTGGCAAATGAGACGAGCGGTGAATATTATGAAATGGCTAGTTCCACAGAATTACCGACTGCGGTAAATATTATTTGGCTGAGATTGCTCGGTCTCCAAATTTCGTATCTCTCTGAAGAAATAAGCAGTGCATATTTTGCCGGTGGATTACAATGGCAGGGTGGACTGCAATGGCAAGGTGGGCTTTCGTGGCAGGGCGGTCTACAATGGCAAGGTGGATTACAATGGCAGGGTGGTTTGCAATGGCAAGGTGGACTGCAATGGCAGGGCGGACTGCAATGGCAAGGTGGATTACAATGGCAAGGCGGAACACTTGAAATGGGATTATCATGGCAAGGAAGTGAATACTCGATTGCCTTACTACCTCCGGGAGTATTTGTAACAAATCCACCAAATCTTCCTGCTGGCGCTATAACTCAAGATAATTATTTGTCTTCAAATTATGATGTTGAGTTTCTTAATGGCAATGCTTCATATGGCAAGCCGTACAAATTCTTCCGGGTTAACAACCCCGGAATTGGTGCATGGACATATGCGGTTGTAGAAAATACTCCTCCACCAGCTGGTGAGACTGAGCCGATAAGAGTTTATATGTCTAATGAAGCAGATTTGGTTTTATCATTCAGATCCAACCAGGAAAGATATTTTCTGCAATACGATCAAAGCAGTAATCCAATACCTGTGCCGGTTAACTTAGAAGCAACGGTAATTCAGGGAGGGGAAACCAGTGGACTTCCAGATCATACAAAAACAGTTGGCTCGCCCGTTAATGATGCTTTGGTTAGTGTCGAAGTAACTGCTCCTGATGGACAGGTAGTTGTTGGAAGACTGGCTCCTTCCTCTTTGGGAAATGGAACTTACACAATTACACTTGAAACTATCCTGACAGGAAATTATGATATTAAAGTTATAGCTTCCGATAACGTACCCAGCGGAAGTAATAATAATAGTCAGTACATAATTACAACCGAACATTCATTTTACGTATCACCATATGTTGAGCCTATAGAACTTACTGGTCAATTATATATCCAGCGGGCATTGGATGAGTTGCTTGCTATTAAAGCTGAATTTTGTCCAACTAATAACAATTGTAATTGGAATAACAAAACAAAGCAGGATATTAATAATGCAATCTCATCCCTCACTACGGCTTTGGGTTACTTTGTTGTGAATGATGGAAATCATTTAAAGACTAATAAGGGATTGAGCTTTTACGATAAAATAACTTCGGCAGTTAATAACATATATTCATACCTGAGCAATCCAGATTTTGGCAGCGATATCGATCTCACATTGTATTACCTAATCGAGGGTTCGTATAAATTGGCTGTGATAGTTAGGGACGAAGCTGAATTGCCGGGCGCATGTAAGGTTTCAAATTGTGCAGAGTTGCTGCAAAATACAAACAGGGAATTGGGAAAAGCAATTGATGAGAAGAAGCAGGATCATTTTGTATATATATTGAATCATCTGACCAACGCCTGGAAATTTGCTATGAATGTTATGGGCGCAAATCTGAATAAAGAAGGCGTTGATGACGAAGATAATTTAACTGTGCCAACAGAATACAGTTTAGATCAGAATTATCCGAATCCGTTTAACCCGAGCACAACAATAAGCTATCAGTTGCCCGAGAAAAATCATGTAAGCTTAAATGTATATGATATACTGGGTAATTTGGTTTCCACTCTGGTAGATCAGGAAATGGAGGCGGGTTATTACAGTGTTAACTGGAATGCAAGCCAGCTCGCAAGTGGTATCTATATATATAGAATTATTAGTGGTTCCTATGTGTCAACAAAGAAAATGATATTGATGAAGTAAATTCCTTTAGCCCCTGATTTCAAAACGAGATCGGGGGCTATTTCTTTTTCAATTTAAATCTGCTATTTTCAAATTCAACGCCGCACAATCTCAAGTGCATATTTACTGAATAAACAATTATCGGAATTCTATTTATGATCAGGATTATCCTGTTTTGTATAATCTCTTTTCTTTTCTTCTCTTCTGAATCTCTACCACAGAGACATATTATATTTAATCATCTGACCATTGAAGATGGTTTATCACAAAGCTCTGTAACTTGTATCTTACAGGATAAAGATGGGTTTATGTGGTTCGGAACTCAGGATGGACTTAACAGATACGACGGCTATAATATCAAGATATTTAAAAACGATCCTGGTGACTCTACCAGTTTAACCGATAATTTTATTTTTTCAATTTATGAAGATCGATCCGGGATACTTTATGTCGAAACCCAGAGCGGCACGTTTCATCAATACAATCCAAGATCAGAATCATTTCAAATCGAAATAAAAGACAGTGTTGATTTAGAAAGAGCCAGAGTTAATAGCGTTGGTGCTTTGCTTCAGGAATCATCGGGGATTAGATGGACAGGTGGTCTCAGCAAAGGAACCGGATTAGTTCGCCTTGATACAAAGACGGGCAAGAGCACAACATTCAAACATAACCCTTCCGATCCATCAAGTTTAAGTGATGATAAAGTTTATTCTGTCTACCGGGATCGCTCAGGAAATTTATGGGTAGGAACATTTTATGGTCTTGATAGACTTGACGAGCGGACAGGAAAATTTATTCATTACAGAAATAAACCTGGTGATCCAAACAGCTTAGCTGATAATTGGGTTTGGCCAATCTTTGAAGACTCCCGCGGATATTTATGGATAGGAACTGTCAGGAGTGGTTTGAGTATGTTCGATCCAAAATCAAACAAATTCTTAAATTATAAAAACGATCCAAATGATCCGACAAGCATAAATGATAATTTCGTCTTCTCTATTTACGAGGACCGAAGCGGTTTGATCTGGATTGGTACAAACTTAAGCGGTATTAATTATTTCAATCCATCAACGCAGGCTCTTGATCATTATACCAACGATCCCGGGAACATAAATAGCCTTAGGGATAATATCGTGCTTTCAATGCTCGTTGACAAAATTGGATATTATTGGATTGGAACAAGAACCGGGGGATTAAATAAATTCGATTATAATAAAAAGAAATTTACTTTCTATAATAACAATCCTTCCAACGCTAATAGTATCATAAGTAATTCCATTCAATCATTATTGGAAGACAGATCGGGAAATATCTGGATTGGTACTTTTAGCAGTGGTTTAGATGTACTAAATCCACAAACCGGTGTTTTTACTCACTACACTAATAATCCATCCGATCCGAATTCCTTGAGCGACAATAGGGTTTACTCGATGGTTGAAGATCGGGCAGGAAATATTTGGATCGGAACCTACGGAGGCGGATTAAATAAACTTGATATAACCACAGGTAAATTTTTTAGATATCAGTTTAAAGAAAATGATCCTGCTTCAATTAGTTCAAACGCAACCTGGTCACTTGCATTAGATGATGAAGGTGATTTATGGATAGGAACATTCGGCGGTGGTGTGAGTGTGCTGAATCTGAGTAATCAAAAGTTCACCCATTATAAAAATAATCCTGATGATTCTACAACTATCGCTGATGATAATATTATTAGAATATTTAAGGATCATAAAGGAAATATGTGGTTTGGTACTACCAGGGGTTTGAGCAGATATTCGAAAGAAAAAAAATCTTTTACAAATTATGACGAGAAAGATGGTCTGGCAAATAATTTTATTTATGGAATTCTTGAAGATGAAGAAGGCAGCTTGTGGATAAGCACAAACAATGGAATTTCAAAATTCAATCCTGAAAAGGAAATATTCAAAAACTATTATGTTCAGGATGGCTTGCAAGGAAACGAATTCAATCAGAATGCTTTCGCTAAAGATTATAAAACGGGTCGCTTGCTTTTTGGCGGTCCAAATGGATTTAATGTTTTTAATCCGGATGACGTTAAAGAAAATTCATATATCCCGCCTGTTGTTTATACAAATTATATCAGATATAACAGCGATGACGAAGAGGGTAAACCAATTATTGAGAGGGGAATATCGGCACGAGATAGTATTCTGTTGACTTATAAGGATAATATCGTAACTCTTCAATTTGCAGCATTGAGCTATTACAATAATTCCCAAAACAGGTATAGATATAAATTGGAAGGGTTCAACGACAACTGGATTCAGCTTGGTAATAATAATACGGTAACCTTTACAAACTTATCTTCGGGGGAATATAGTCTCCGTGTGATTGGATCGAATAATGACGGGATATGGAACGAAGATGGTGCCTCGTTATTCATCGAAGTGCTGCCACCCTGGTGGAGAACCAATATCGCATATGCGGTTTATGTTATTACTTTCTTAAGCCTTTTATATGGAATGCGAAGGTTTGAAATTAATCGGCGTGAGCAAAAAACAAAGCTTAGAGAAAATGAATTACGGCTAAAAGCTACGGAGGCAGAGAAGCGTGCTATACAAATTGAAAACGACCGAAAGACAAAAGAACTTGAAGAAGCCAGACAGCTTCAGCTTTCAATGCTGCCAAAGGAATTACCCAATTTGCCTAATCTGGAGATTGCTGCATTTATGCGAACCGCAACTGAGGTGGGTGGAGACTATTATGATTTTATTGTTGAAGAGAATGGAGTTTTAAATGTGGCATTTGGTGACGCAACCGGACACGGTTTACAAGCCGGTACAATGGTTACTTTAATGAAAGGGTTCTTTACTTCAGACTCATCAAAACTTGGGTTGAAAGAATTTATGTCACACTGCACCCGGGTTATTAAAGATATTAAGCTTGGCAGAATTCTGATGTCGTTTAGTTATTTAAAGATTGACAAAAATAAGCTGGAGATTACAAGTGCCGGCATGCCGCCTGTATTTTATCATCATAAAGAAACTAACCAGGTAGAAGAAATTATCATCAAGGGAATGCCTTTGGGTGCAATGAGAAACGCCTCGTATAATACTGTTGAAATGGAATTAAAAAGAGGCGATACAATTTTACTTCTAACTGACGGGTTGCCTGAACAAATGAACCCTAATGAAGAAATGTTTGACTACTCACGAGTAAAAAAACATTTTAATGAAATTATCGATAACTCTCCAAATACAATTATTGAAAAACTAGTCGAAGCAGGCGATAACTGGATGAATGGCAGGGTTCAGGATGATGATATAACTTTTGTTGTAATAAAAGTAAAGTAAATTTTTTAGTAAATAGCCACGACCTTCAGGTCGTGGAATAATTATTTTCGTTGAGTGCCGGCTTTAGCCAAAATTTGGGCTAACGCCCAATAACATTTTTTGATACTACAACCCCGACCTAAAGCCTGCCTGTCCGGTAGGCAGGGTCGGGGCAATTTATAATCTTATATATGGTGAATTTTATGAAAGCAGCATTTTTAAAATATCTTATAATCCTCGTGATATTTACTTTTTCATCAGTGCTTATATCACAGCAAAAGCAAAAAACAGAATCTAACGCTGATTTAATTGAGTACACGAACAAAGAAGGTTTACCTACAACGAACATCGCAAATATCGTTCAAACTAAAGACGGATACATTTGGATTTCGGGAATTGAAGGAACGTATCGGTTTAATGGATATGAATTTGAAGAAGTGGGTACTGATATTGGATTACCTTCAATGCAAAGGATGTATTACGATTCAACAAAAAATGTAATGTACTTTGCCTCGCCTGCAAAATTTATATCGTTCAATGGAAAAGAATTTAAAGTATATACGGAGAACGAAGGATACGCTGTAAAAGGATCATCTGGTCAGATAATTTCATTTATTAAACCCGACAGCAAAGGCCGCATGTGGATTGGATCCGAAACACCGTTCGTGGATAAAAAAAATAACGGGGGATTAACATATTTTGAAAATGATAAGTTTGTGGTTTTTGATTCAACTAACTTCCCTCTCGATAATGCTACTGACTTCATTGAAACTCCTTATGGAGATCTGATATTTAATTCATCCGGACACAACACCCGAACTTTTGAAGGAGCATATATAGCTTTGTATAAGGGTGGAAAGTTTGTCAGAGTAGATGAGTCAATGGGCATCACACTTAAGGGCGCAATGATCTTTTCCGATGCTTTGCGTTCATCTATTGATAAAGAAGGAAATACATGGATTGCTTTCAACGGTGGCAGTTTTGTTGTTGAGACCGCAAATAACTCCGGTGTGTTAATGTATGATGGCAATAAATTCTACCAGTTTACTGACTTTATGAAGCAGCTTAAATCTGATCAGCGTCCATTGCAGGTTTATTACAGTAAAAATCTGAATAAATTATTCTTAAGTACTTTTTTCTTTGACGGCGAGTTATTCAATACTAATAATAACATTATTTATGAATTTGATAAAGGTAAGTGGAAACCATCAAGTATATTGAAGAAAATGGATGATTTTAAGGATCTGAAATCCGGCAAAGCAATAAACGATTTTCGGTTTACCAATGCTCTTTTTACAAAGCCTAATAAATATTTTCCTGAACTCTTTGTTTTACCCGGAACGATAGAAGACCAAAGTACAATATATCCAGATCAATTGTTTTCACTCAGCAATGAAAAAATGGTCAAATTCGATGCGCTGTATGGCTTTAACGGAACCGAAATTGATGATGGGGTTTTATTAAATACTTCAAAGGGTTTCGGAATATATTATCCTAATTACTCAAGAATCCTCACTAAAAAAGATGGCTTATTATTAACACAAGGCGGTATCACAGATCTTTACGCTGACGAGGATGGCTTTGTCTGGATTTCATATTCATTTAGCGAACTTCCCGATTATGCAAGAACCGAAAATGTCGGACTGAATGTTTGGGATGGTGATAAATTGCGAACAATTAATGAAGAAGATGGGCTTGCCGGCAACATCTCCTTCAGTGCTTATCAGGATTCCCAAAAGCGAATTTGGATTGCAACTTCCAAAGGAGTTACTATGATCAATAAGATTTTAAATAGTGACGGGGAAATGATTCTGAAAATTAAAAGTATTCCTGAGGAAAGCGGGAAGTTTTATAGTACATCAAATATACTTGAAACAAGCGATGGTGATATTTATGCCTGGGAAAATTATGTGAGACCCGCTGCCGATAAGCTTGTTGAATCCGATTACTATCTGGGGAGATTTGATGGAGAAAAATTTGCGGAGATTAAGTCGCCATTTAGTAATTCGGATAATCAGAGTAAATATCGTTTGTTTAATCTTCTTGAGGATAATGAAGGTAGACTTTGGTTTATCGGAATTTTTGCTGAAACCATAAAGGATATTTCTACTGCTCATTCTAATATAATGTTATATGATGGAAAGTCGTGGACAAAACCACCTGAAAGTTGGAACGTACCTGCAGAGCAGCTTCACTATGTTGGTAAACTCAAGAATGGAATGTACTTCTTAACAGTTGGGGGATTCTATGTATTTAACGGAAAGAGTTTTGTGAACTTAATTGATAGTGTAAACGCGAATGCTGATTTCAGTATTTTAAAAGGAGCGAGTGTTGCGGGCACTAAAACAGATATCCAGGCAGGAGATAATTTATATGTAAGGCTTAGAGGCAGGGGGCTTGTAATTTTTGACGGAACTAATTTAAGATTCTATACTAAGAAGGATGGTCTTCCATCGGCTAATCTTTCAAATCCTGTTCTTGATCGTTTTAGAGGGAATGTTTATTTCTCATCTCCCTTGGGTTCAATAAAAACAGAGGGCGACAAGTTCCAATTATTTCCTACTGACGAAAATATTGCCACAGGAGTGCCTTCTTCTTCTACACTTGATGGCTTTGGAAATATGGTGATGTTTTTTAATGGAGTTGGACTTTACATTTATAAGGGTGAGCAAAAAAATTATCCCTTAAAGATTACTTCTGTTAGTGTTAACAAACAGTTTTATTATTATTCATATCCTCAAACTCTTTCAAACTCAGAAAATTCATTTGTATTTAATTATGCTGCTCTTAATTACAGAGATCCCCGCCAAACAACATATGAGCACTTCCTCGAAGGATTTGATAAAGAGTGGTCCCGTCCGTCAGTTCTTCCATTTGTCGAGTATCAAAATCTTCCTTCGGGCAATTATACTTTCAGAGTTCGGGGTATTACTTCGAATGGTGTAAAAACAAATGAGGAGTTTTATTCATTCAGAATTAATCCGCCCTGGTGGCTTACTTGGTGGGCATATGGAATATACATTGTTGGTTTTGTTGGAATGCTGGGGGGCATAAGGAAGTATGAATTAGAGAGAAGAAAAGAAAACGAAAGTAAAAAATTCCTGCAGCTTGAGAATGCAAGAAAAACAAAAGAGCTTGATGAAGCAAGACAACTTCAGCTTTCAATGCTCCCAAAAGCACTTCCAAGTCTTCCTCATCTTGATATTGCCGTATTTATGAAAACAGCGACAGAAGTCGGCGGTGATTATTATGATTTTCATGTTCATCTGGATGGAACATTAACTGTTATTCTTGGTGACGCGACCGGACACGGAATGATGTCCGGAATGATGGTTTCAATAATGAAATCACTTTTTATGTCCGACAGAACAAACAAGGAGCTCAAACCATTCTTTGAAAATGCCAATGAAGCAATTAAGGATATGCAGCTTGGCAGATTAATGATGGCGCTTTCTTGTGTGCAGATTAGTAATAATAAAATTATAACCACAAATGCCGGTATGCCGCCGTTATTTATTTACAGAAAAAATTCTCAAACAATTGAAGAGATTGTTATTAACAATATGCCCCTTGGTGCAATGAAAGGAATCGCTTATGATATTAAGGAATTTAAAATAGAACGAGGCGACACTTTATTATTGATGAGTGACGGATTTGCAGAACTTAGGAATGAAAACAATGAAGTCTTCGGCTACAAGAGAGCAAGAAATAGTTTTGAAGAATCGGCAAAGAAAGAACCCGAAGAAATAATAACACATTTAAGAGCAGAAGCCAGAAGCTGGACAAATAGCCAGGAACCTGACGATGATGTAACGTTTGTGGTAATAAAAGTAAAATAGAGACGAATGAATATAACAAAGGATATCAAGATGGAAGTCATGGGAGTGCATAATTTGTTTTGGGAATCTTATGCACGTAGAGATATTGAACTCCGGTTTTCACTTTGTGCTGAAGATGTTACTTTTATCGGAAGCGGTTTGTATGAGAGGGCTTTAAATAAGACAGAGTACAAGAACATAAATAAAGAAGGGGTAAAACAATTTCCCGATCCTTTTCAGATTGAATTTTCATGGACCTATATTACGATGTTAAGTGAAAATGTTGCATGTGTTGAATCCGAAGTTGTTTGGAGTCAATTGATAAATGATGAAATGTTTAAGGAGTTGCTGAGGAATACAACCCTGTTAAAAAGAGATAATAGTAAATGGTTGGTCACGCATGTTCACGGTTCTGTACCCGATTACAGACTGAAAGATGGCGACTACATGACAAACGAACAGACAATCATACGGAACAGAGAATTAGAACGGCAGGTCTATGAGAGAACTCAGGATTTAAATAAGACTTTAGGAGAACTAGAACAAAAGAACCGTGAACTTGAAATTGAAGCTTCACTCGAAAGAGTTAGAGCTGTTGCGATGAGTATGAACAAGTCTGAGGATTTGCTTGGCATTTGCGAAGTTTCGTTTAAAGAGTTTAAGAAACTTGGCTTCGATAATATCAGAAATGCCCTTATTCACATCCAAGACGATGAGCAAAAATATTTTATGGATTATGATTTTTCTGATTTAACCGGTGGTGCAATAACAAAAATTGAATATGGCTCTCATCCTATCGTAGAAGATTACTTAAAGCAAATCAGAAGTGCTGAAGATGCTTTTTACCAGGGAGTAATAAAAGAAGACCAGCTTGAGGAATGGAAAAATTTCAGAAAAAATTCCGGACAGATTGACGACCCCCGATTAGATAATGCAACTGCACTCTACTACTATTTTTTCTCCATTGGTGTGGGTGATATTGGCATCTCAACTCTACAACCTATCGATGAATCACAAATTAAAATTCTTAAAAGATTCAGAAATGTTTTTGATCTTGCTTACCGCAGATATAACGATATTACATTAGCTGAAGCACAGGCAAGAGAGGCACAGATAGAACTTGAATTAGAAAGAGTGCGTGCAAGAACAATGGCTATGCAATCGAGTAATGAATTGAAAGAAGTTGTTGCTAATATGTTTGATGGCTTGAAGAGCCTTAGTGTTGACCCAACCGTTTGTAACATTTCTCTTATAGATAAGAAAACTTGTGATTCCGATGTATGGTCAGCTCACCAAACGGATAATAGTTTGATAACCTACAGAGTATTTATTTCGCATTTTGAGCATCCATTCAGAAAAAAATTGATTGATTCTTTTTTGAATAAAATTTCCTTCAGTGTTCATGAACTTTCCGGTGATTTAAAAAAATCCTATATCCAATATTTAATTGAACATGTTGATTATAGCAAAGTCCCTGATGAGGTCACCAAGTCCAATGAAAAATTGGTAAATATAGAAGAGGGGATAGTATTATCCGCAGCATACATGAAATATGGATTGCTTATAGTCTCGCGCAACCTTGCTATTTCAAATGATGAAAGTGATATTCTTCAGCGATTCGCTAAAATATTCGAACAGACCTACACCCGTTTCCTCGATCTGCAAAAAGCCGAAGCACAGGCAAGAGAAGCAAAAATTGAAGCCTCGATGGAAAAAATCCGTTCCCGCTCACTAGCTATGCAAAAACCTGGAGAGCTGGTTGAAGTAGCTGAGTTATTAAGAAAAGAAATGGGTCTTTTGGGCGTGGAGGAATTGGAAACAAGTTCTATATATATAGTTGATGAAGAAAATCAGAAGGCTGAATGCTGGTATGCCATAAAAGACATCAGGGAAGAAAATAAAAGATTGGTAAGCGATGAAATGACACTAACACTAAGTGATACCTGGGTAGGCAATGAAATGTGGAAGTTTTACCGATCAAAGGAAGGACAAATTTCCATTGTAATGAAAGGTGATAATAGGAAAGAGTGGATAAACGATTGTGCTAATAAATCAAAGGTATTACAGGGCTATTATGGTAATGAAATTCCGGAGCGCACTTATCATCTGGTAAAGTTTAACGGCGGTTATATGGGTGCTGCATCACCCGGAGATATTTCATCAGAAAGCTGGGACTTTTTGAAAAGGGCGGCTGCAGTTTTTTCGCTTGCATACACACGTTTTAAAGATTTACAAGAGGCAGAGGCGAGTGCAAGAGAAGCACAAATAGAAGCTGCATTGGAAAGAGTTCGTTCAAGAACAATGGGCATGCAAAAAAGCATAGAGCTTAAAGATGTTATTCGGGTTGTTTATGAACAATTCGTTCACCTAAAAATCAATGTTGGCCATGCAGGTTTTGTAGTTGATTATACACCAAAAGGCGATTGGCATTTTTGGATCGCTGATGAGCAGGACATTCCTTCTAAAATAACGCATCCATATTTTGAGTCTGTTTGGGCAAAGCAATTTAATGTGGCAAAAGAAAAAGGAGCAGACTTCTTTGCTACCAATTTAAATTTTGAAGAAAAGAACAAATTTTACAATGAGCTTTTATCACATGTTCACGGGTTACCGGAAGCATCAAAAGATTTTTATTTGAGCTGCCCCGGTCTAGCAATATCGACTGTATTGTTAGAGAATGTTGGGCTGTACATCGAGAATTTTTCGGGTATTCCTTATTCAGATGAAGAGAATAACATGCTAATGCGTTTTGGAAAAGTATTCCAGCAAACCTATACCCGCTTTCTCGATCTGCAAAAAGCAGAAGCTCAGTCAAAAGAAGCGAAGATAGAAGCTGCTCTGGAAAAAGTAAGAGCTGTTGCACTCAGTCTTAAAAAGTCAGATGAGATGCTCGATATAGCTCAAGCTTTATACGAGCAATTGCTCGAGCTTGGTTTTACAAATATTCGTAACGCTATTATTGATTTACATAATGACTCGAATGAAACTTTTTGGGATTACGATTATTCGCACGATATGGGTAAAACCATTACTCTTATGACATATCACGATGATCCGATTATTGAAAAACAAGTTCGTCAGATTGAGTCTAGTAGTGATGCTTTTTTTGAGTTAATTCTTGAAGGGCAAGATTTACAGGATCTAATCGATATGAGGTTAAGAAATGGTGAAAATGAGGATCCCCGGCTCCGTCAAATTGAACAACTCACCTATAATCTATACTCTTTTGGAAACGGTGCGATTGGAATTTCAAATTTTGGCTTGTTGAGCGATGAACAAAAGATAGTCCTGAAACGATTTAGAAATGTTTTTGCATTTGCTTACAAACGCTACAATGATTTGTTCTTAGCAGAAACTCAGGCGAGAGAAGCAAAGATTGAAGCATCGTTGGAAAAAGTACGAGCTTCTGCTATGAGCATGCATAAATCAGATGAACTCTTGGGCGTCTGTGAAATATTATACAAGGAACTTAACAAATTAGGCTTCGATGAGATGAGAAATACAATGATTAATATTCACAATGACGAGAAAGAAGCTTTCATTAATTATGATTATTCCGATGAGATTGGGAAAAGCATTAATCATTTAACTTACAATATTCATCCTGTAATTGAGAAACAGATTAAGCAGATCAGAAGTACAAATGATGCCTTCTCCGAAACATCTTTTACTGGTAAAGATTTAGAAGAGTGGAAAAAGTTCAGACAAAATATCGGAGAAAAAGATGATCCGAGGATAAATGAAATTTCTGCTCTTTACTATTACTTTTATTCAATTGGAGCGGGATCAATTGGCCTTTCAACGTTCAGTTCTATAAACGAAGAAAAACTTGAATTACTAAAGCGGTTCCGGAACGTTTTCAGTTTATCATACCAGCGTTATGCAGATATTGCTCTAGCAGAAGCACAGGCACGTGAAGCAAAAATTGAAGCTTCGCTTGAGAGAGTTCGTTCTAAAGCTATGGCAATGCATAGTCCAAATGATTTGTCAGATACAGTCAATGTTTTTTTTAAAGAACTAAAAACACTTGGAATCATTCCTATTCGTTGCGGTGTGGGTCAGATAGATGAAGCAACCCGAACAACAAGTTTAACTACTACAACTTCTTCTCAGCAGGGCGAATCATTTCAGGTGATTGGAAAAGTTAAACAAACAGGTCATCCTGTGCTGGATGGAATTTTCGATCATTGGAAACTCCAGCAAGAATATCATCCTGTTTTGGAGGGTGACGATATAAAAGCTTATTACAATGTGATGAACGCTCAAATTGGTTATCCGGAATATCCCAAAGGAGTAACACAATATGGAAATAATTTTTTCTTCAATGAAGGATTCGTTTTTGCATGGACTGAACATATATTATCACAGGAAGAGTTAGTAATATTCCGAAGATTCACTTCGGTACTAAGCCTTACTTACAGACGATATCTTGACTTAAAAGAAGCTGAAGAACGAAACAATATTATTCAGGCAGATAATGAGCGCAAAACAAAAGAACTTGAAGAAGCCCGGCAACTTCAGCTTTCTTTACTTCCAAGAACACTCCCTCAGTTACCGCAATTTGATATCGCTGTCTATATGAAAACAGCAACTGAGGTTGGTGGTGACTATTATGATTTTAAAGTTCAGGAAAACGGAGTTTTGAACATCGGCATCGGTGATGCAACCGGACACGGTTTGCAGGCTGGTACGATGATCACGCTTATGAAGGGTTTCTTCACTTCTGATGCTGCAAAATTCAACCCGCAAAAATTTTTAGAGCATTGTAATGGTATGATTAGGGAGATAAAACTTGGAAGGATTTTAATGTCTTTCAGCCATTTGAGATTCGAGAACAGCCACTTATTAATAAGCAGCGCAGGAATGCCTCCAGTCTATTATCATCATAAAAAAAATAATCGTACGGAAGAAATAATTATCCAGGGATTGCCTCTTGGCGCAATGCGAAACGCATCATATAAACTTGTTGAAAAGCAGTTGTGCAGCGGTGATACTATTTTATTACTAACAGACGGTTTGCCTGAACAAATGAACAGCCATAAAGTACCTTTTGATTATTCACGTGTTCAAAAATATTTTGGCGAAATTGCTGATAACTCTCCGAAAGATATCATTAATCGTCTCGTTCAAAAAGCAGATGATTGGATGGATGGACAGAAACAGAGCGATGATGTAACATTTGTTGTAATAAAAGTAAAGTAGAACAAAGTGTTTTTTTGTGTATGCCTGAACTTTATTATTATATAGATGTAAATAAAAAACCGTATCTTGATATTAGAGCTCTGGCCTGTGTTTTATTAATTGTCTTAACTTATAATTATTTGAAAGTAATCTAATGGATTCACCTATCAAATTGGATCTGAAGCTGCCCAATATACCCGATATTGAGTTGGTTGCTGTTGAGAGCCTTTTTCTAATGGGTAAACATTTTGGCATTTCCGAGAATAAGGTAAATGAAGCCAAAATCGTTGTGACTGAAGCAATTATAAATGGTCTTGAACATTCAGGCGAAAATAATCCTTATCTGAATGTTGAGTTCACTATGGATAAAGAAAAATTAATTATTCTAGTAACTGATTACGGAACCGGTTTTGAGCCTGAGAGTGTTGAAGAACCAAATATCGGAGAAAAAATTCATAGTACGCACAAGCGCGGATGGGGTCTTAAACTTATGAAATCTATGTCCGATGATCTTATCATTGAGTCGGGACCCAATGGAACCAGAATAACAATCATTAAAAATTTAATTTAAGCGGAGAACTTTAATGAGTACAGAATTTAATTTAATTTCAGAATTACAGGATAAAACCCTGATAATTAAAACTGAGGGATATATAAATAACTCCGGTGGTGAAAAAATCGTCCGGGAGTTTGAAAAACATTCTAATATTAATAAGCTTATTCTTAATCTTGAAAACTCTAAAGTAGTAAACTCAATTGGTATTTCACATCTTATTGAGGTAATTGAAAAATTAAACCAGACTAACGGCAAGCTTGTGTTTACTAATCTTGATCCAACAATAGAAAAAACTTTTTCTATAATGGGTTTGTTTCAATTTGCAGACAAGGCCGATACAGTGGAGTCAGCATTAAGGGGCTAAATAATTTTTATTCCCTTTGATTTTTCAGCAAGAACTAATTATCCATTCTTATTTAACTAATTATAGTATTGGAAAATAATAACCTGGTAGAAAAACTATCATTGCAGGTTGAATCATTTCAGGAAGGATTTGAAATCCTTTGTAAATCATTCAGCTTTGATGAGATGGTAAAAAGCTTTCTTCATATAATAAGAGGAAATTTTATCGTCACAGAAACATATTCTTTTCATAAGCTGAATAGTGACTCTACGTGGAATAGCCTTTCGTTAAAGAATGTCCCCGACACTTCATATTTATCTTATCTTCACGACTCTGAAAAACCCTTAATACAATATTATACGGATCAAAAAATTGACGTTTCAATAACACTTCCTCTTGCCGATCATTCTTATCTGGGAATTCTGATCGGTCGTAAGCTGGACAAATCGCATTTTACTGATTTTGATAAAATCACACTTCAAATACTGCTGCAAGTTTTTGATAGTGCCCACAAATCTTTTTTAAATCAGAAAAAGGAAAAAAAATTAATCTTCGACCTGAACGAAAAGATTCTTCAACTAAATAATTTAATTGATACGGGAATCGAACTTTCCAGATACGATAATAAAAATATTCTCTTTGGACTTGCACTCGGCCGGGTTGTTACCCTAACGAATGCTTCCTCTGCAGTTATCATCATTAACGATGTAAAAAGTGATACGGTAGAAAATCTAATTTCCTTCCCTTCCAACATTGATGGAGATGGTGTTCTAAACAGTCCGCACAAGATTGAATGTTTTTTTGAATTTAATGACAAAAATTATCGATTTATCCTCTCAGAAAAAGAAACCCGCAAAGGCGCGACATCATTTAACGATTTAGATGAGATGCTTTTGCAAGCAGTATCGAGGCAAGTCAATGCCTCACTCGAAAATGAGTACCTCTTGAGTCAATCTCTGCAGAAAGAAAGAATCGAAAAAGAGCTGGCTCTCGCAGCATCAATCCAGCAAAAAATTATTCCAATAGAGCTTCCAAAAATTCCCGGATATGAACTCGCGGGAATAAATATTTCTTCACGGGAAGTTGGCGGAGATTACTACGACTGCTTTGATCTGGGCGGTGGAAAATATGCGCTGATAATGGCAGACGTTGCCGGGAAAGGTATTTCGGCAGCATTACTCGTCAGCACATTGAATGCGGCTCTGAATTCTTATCTCGAATTTAATTTGCCCCTCAGTGAACTTGCCGATAAACTGAACAAGCTCATTTACAAAGCTTCACCCCCTGATAAGTACATTACATTTCTAATAGCTCTGCTGAATTCAGAGTTTGGTGAAATTGAAGTTGTAAATGCCGGACATAACCCGGCTCTGCTGCTGAGAAATGACGGAACGCTTGAGCAGATTGAAGCGGGCGGTATTGGTCTCGGCATGCTTGATCTGGGAATTCCATACACAAGTACGAACACAACTCTGAACGCTGGTGACAAATTATTTTTATATACAGATGGAATTCCGGAGGCAATGAACACTAAAGAAGAAGAATATTCTGATGAAAAGATGATTGAATTCTTTAAAGTAAATTCTGCGCAACCACTTGATGACTTTATTAAAAATATTGTTGAAGATGTAAAAAGCCACGTTGGAGAAGCCGAGCAAAGCGATGATATTACATCTATGATATTGAAACGAGTCTGACCTAAAACCTCCATTATCGAAGCAAGCCCGGCTATAAAAAGTAAAACCCCCAAAATGTTTTGTTTTCGGGGCTTATTGTGCATCCTGCGGGACTCTTCCTCCAAAGGAGCCCCTCGAACAAAGGAATCCCCTTGGGAGAACCCGCGACCTGCTGATTAAGTGGCATCTACCCATCGCTGTAACCTATTATAATTAAAGCAATTTAAAATCACTGAAGTAGTTTTTGGCGTAGAGACTTCATCATTATTCAATTTTATTATCCTTTAATTTGACAAAATAAAATATTTATTGTAACTTTGTTCGGAAAACGAACAAACTATTTTTCATAATTCGATTCGATTTTTTTCTAGTTAAAAATTATTTAATTAGTTGAAAGCTTGAAATGAAAAGAGAATTTCCGCTACTAGCGCGAATTAAAAATTTCTCAATTAACAATTCAGATTATGAAGAGCTGTCAAATTCTCTTCACACTTCTTCTACAAGAATTTCATTCCTAAAATTAAAACATCTATTACACAGATTAATGAGTGCATTAACTGTTCTTTATTTGATCTTACACAGAAACATTGTAAGGAGGTTCGCATGACCCTTAATAAACTGAATTTAAACTGGTTTAAACTTTTATTCTTCATTTTCTTCATTACTCTTACAACTGTCAGTGCACAAGTTGAGCGGGTTTCGATAGTTAATGATGAAGGAGGATCTAAATTACAAATCAATGGTAAAGACTTTATAGTAAACGGAATGAATTGGGATTACTTTCCTATCGGAACTAATTATACTTACAGTCTTTGGGCAAAGTCAGATGATTTTATCAAAAGAGCTCTCCATAGTGAAATGTCTCTACTTCGAAATATGGGTGTTAATGTAATTCGTGTTTATACAGGAATTCAACCAAAGTGGGTCGAGTACATTTACAAGAATTATGGTATTTACACAGTTTTAAATCATTCGTTTGGTCGATATGGTGTAACTATAGACGGTGTTTATGTTCCGAATACTGACTACGCTGATCCAAAAACAAGAGAAGTGCTATTAAAGGAGCTGAATTCTTTAGCTCAAGAATTTAATGATGTACCCGGACTATTAATGTGGCTTCTTGGTAATGAAAATAATTACGGTCTCTTTTGGGGTGGGGCTGAGACAGAAGATATTCCTGTAGGAGAAACTCTGGAATCAGTACGAGCAAGACATATGTATAAGCTCTTCAATGAAGGAATTCTTGAGATCAAAAAATTTGACAGCAATCATCCTGTATCAATTTGCAATGGTGATTTACTTTTCATCGATATTATTGCAGAAGAAGTTCCTGACATGGATGTTTTTGGTACAAATGTTTACAGAGGAATTTCATTCACAGATTTGTTCGATCAAGTTAAAGAAAAGTTAGATGCACCATTATTGTTTACTGAATTTGGTTCCGATGCTTTTAATGCTTTGGAAATGCGTGAAGATCAATTAATGCAGACCAGATATAAACTTGGAAACTGGAAAGAAATATATCAACACGCTTATGGTAATGGTAAAACAGGAATTTCACTCGGAGGTATGACTTTCCAATTTAGTGATGGCTGGTGGAAATATTTGCAAGATAGTAACCTGGATGTGCACGATACTCATGCCTCATGGTCTAATGGAGGATATTCAGAGGATTATGTTGAGGGCGAAAATAATATGAATGAAGAATGGTTTGGTATTTGTGCTAAAGGACCTACTGATTTAAGTGGGCACTATGAATTATATCCAAGAGCGGCATACTATGCACTTATGGATATACATAAAATAAATCCTTTTGATAAAGAAATGGATGCAGTCGCAATTGAGCAATTGGTTAATAAGATGGATCCCATGCAATATGCTTTGAAAGCAAGAGGTGATAAGGCAGCTCTTGAATCATCTAAAAATAGTCTGATTCGTTTAAGTGGATTGTATCTAAAGCTTGAAACACTCAGCACCGGTGGAGATAAGATAAGTACACCAGATGAAAAAGTACCGGGAAGTACAGTATTCCCCGCTTTCCTGGGATTCGACCATATGGAATCATTCTTCGCGGAATTCGAAGCGAACCCCGCACCAAATTTAACAGGTAAATTATCCTTAAATGTTTTGGGTAATGTACCCGATAATCCGATCAATGAAATATTTTATGAAAATCGGGGAAGACCAATAACAGTTCCAGTTCCAACAGAAAATGGTGAAATTACATTAAGCGGACTTGAGAGAGTAGCTGTGTATCAAGCAAGCGTAGAATGGGATCACTCATTATTTAAACTGGACGCATTCTACCGCACAGGTCATTATCATTGGGGCTATGAAGGTGATTTTTTCGGATTATACCCGGAAGCAAATTATGGACCTAATATAGATATATATAATGGTTTAACTCCGTCCGGTTTCGAAATAGCTGGCAAGGAATTTCTTGATGGATTAAAA
>DATIJX010000042.1:0-84172 GCA_035478175.1 Ignavibacteriaceae bacterium | reverse complement strand
ATCTTTAAATTTTTCCCGGAGATACTTTTCTTCTTCACTAACTATAAAATAGTACTGGATAAGAAAAAAAATAATCGCAACTATCTGCAGATAAGGGAACAATGCAAACGACATAATTCCGAGACCAAGATAAAGCAGAATATTACCGACATAAAGCGGGTTACGAACGTACGCAAATGGTCCGCTGATGATCAGGAATGTTCCGCCGACACCACCAGTTGTTCTTGTTTCACTGCCCGCCCAGCTTACTCCCCAGAATCTTATTAACTCGCCAATCAAAGCAACGGCAAAACCAATTAATAATGTCAATGGAGTTGACTCCTGAAAAATCAACATCAAAATTAAAAATGGAATTGGAGTATAACTTCTGTACTTGAATGCGATGGATGAAATGTTGTTCATTAATTATTTGAAGTCTGTTTAAAGTAATTTATTATTCGATTGTAAACGCTTCGCGCCTTTTTAGCTCAGCCTGATGTCTCTTCTTCAACCTTTTCTTTGATAGAAGCTCATTCATTCGTAAAATCACATCATCAAAATTCTTGAAGGGGAAATATGTAATTCTTTGAACTTCACAATACTTCAAGAGATCATCTTTGGCAAAAATGAAATCCACATACTGGATTGCATCAATATCTGAATTACCGTCACCGATAAAAACTGTGTAATCATCCTCGCCGCTGTTTTCAATAATATGATTTCTCTTACAATTCGCTGAACTTCTGCAATCAGCATTGTAATAAGGGAATGAAGGGATCAGCTTTCTTTCATCGTTCAGAATTAATTTATTGCTGAACACTTTTAGATGGCTTAGGTTTTCTCTCTTCAGAATTTTTTCAATATAATAATCGAAGCCATCGCTCAAAACAAACAATTGAAATCTGTTATTTTCACAGTATTCAACAAAGTTATGCAGTGTCGGTTCGATTTCCTGAGAAAGAATAAAGTTATCAAATTCATTTTTATCTTTTATCAATGCAGACTCGCACAAACTCTCCCAGCATTCCCTAGATGATATTTTATCAGTTAGTAGATCATCAACTATTTTCTTTACGATATTTTCGTCGAGAAATTTTTTAAATATTTCTTCACCAACATCATTCTTTGTAATCGTTCCATCGAAGTCTAAAAATATTTTGAATTGCTTATCTATCAAAAAACTAATTTCAAATGGGATTAATTTCTGTTAAATGACGTGATTGTTTATTTTCATCATTAGAGGCTCTAATTAAAAAGCTTGGAACTCGATTTGCTAATTAAGCAACAACCTTTATGTCTTCATTAAAATGAACACTAACCAATTTGGAAACCCCCTCTTCCTGCATCGTAACTCCGTAAAGAGTTTCTGCTGCTTCCATCGTTCTCTTGTTATGAGTAACAACAATGAATTGAGTATTATGACTGAATTCTTTAATCAATCTTGTAAACCTGTCAATATTTGCATCATCAAGCGGTGCATCAATTTCATCGAGAATACAGAACGGACTTGGTTTTACAAGGTAAATTGCAAACAACAATGCGATTGCCGTTAAAGTTTTTTCCCCTCCCGATAAAAGTTCAATAGAAGTTGGACGTTTGCCTTTAGGTTTTGCGACTATTTCAATCTTTCCTTCCAGAGGGTCGGCTCCTTCTTCCAATCTTAAATCTGCTTCATCACCCGGATCAAATAAGGACCTGAATACTCTAATAAAATTTTCTCTGATCTGATTGAAGGTCTCAGCAAACTGTGATTGAGCCGTAATATTTATTTCATCAATTGTTTTGACTATATCTTTTTCAGATTCAACAAGATCATCACGCTGCTTGTTAAGGAATTCAAGTCTATCCCTTTCCTCTTCAAATTCAGAATAAGCAAGTAAGTTTATTGGTCCAAGATTCCGGATCTTCTGCCGCAGCTCGTGAACCTCTGCTTTATGAGTTTCAAAATCAAAAGTGTCGTTATCGTCGAAATTCTTTCTCTCTATCTTAATCGAATATTCTTCGTTTATATGTTCAATAAGATTATTCTTCCTGATTTCAAACTCACTAAGCTTTATCTCAAGATCTCTGTTAGCGTCAAGTATATTATCTTTTTCTGTTCTTATCTCATTTATAGCTGCTTCAATAGAAGAGCCTTCTGACTTCAATAGTTCATAATCTTTCTCAACCTTTTCAAGCTCTTCTACAGAGAATTTTTTTGCATTTTCAAGATCACTAACTTCAGACTCGTGTTTCTTTATCGTATTATCAGTTTCAGAAACTTCTTTTCGGGCAAACTCTATATCATCTTTCCTGGAAATTATGGAGTTATTAATATTCTGAATATTTTCTTCTGATCGTGTTATTGTATTCTGAAGGTTTCGTGCCTCACCAAGTTTTCTTTCCAGCCCAACCTTAATTTCATTTTTTTCAGCTATTAACAAATTAAAATGAATCTCGGCATTTTTGTTTTCATCTTCAAGAGTCTGCAACTGCGATTCGGCAAGTGACTTTTGCCTTTGAAGTTCAGATAACTGTTCGCTGATTAAAATTTTATCATTATCCAGCTTGTTCGATTCTGCTGCAATATCCTTAATCAGGTGATGCGTTTTTTCTGTCTCATCATTAGCTTTTTTCTTCTCATATTCAAACTGTGATATTTGCTTATCAATGTTAGCAAGATCATTTACAAGCATTCTGCCCTGGTCGGATAGAACTTTAAGATCAATTTTGCTGATTGATGTTTCATATTCTGATATTTTTTTGGAAAGTCCATTAAGTTCATTCTGCTTTAACGGAATTTCTTTTTTTATCTCCAGCAGAAGCTGTCTCTTTCCAAATAATGATTCATCTGCTACAGGCGAACCGCTTTCAATCAATCCTGTTCCTTCGGCAAGATCACCATCCAGAGTAACAAATCTGAAATCAGAAAATTTTTGAGAAAGTAAAATTGCTGAATCCAAATCGTTTACGATTGCTGTGCTGCTCAATAATTTATTGAAGAAATTTTTCCAATTACCTTCTGCCTGCACTGCTGATGATGCCCAGGACTTGAATGCACTATGAGCTTCAATTTTCTTTCTTTGTCTGGATGAAAAATATTTTTGCAACTTTTTAATAAACCCGGTGCTGCTATCACCATTCGGATTCAAATAAAAAGATGCCCTGCCGAGATTATTATTCTTGAGATGCTCAATTCCTTTTTTCAACTCCTCAACGGATGAAATAAGAATATCGTTAACATTATTTCTTAGAGCGGCTTCAACAGCAGGACGAAGGTCATCCGATGAATTGCCGGCATTTGCAAGAAGTATAACCTTCCCGTTTGCCCAGCCGGTTAACTCGAGAAGTGATTTGGTGCCCTGAGAAACACCCTCAAGATTGTCAACAAGATTTTGAATGAAAGAAATTTTATCGTTTAGACTATTTAAAATGCTATTTAGCTCAAGCTCTCTGGCTTTGAACTCGTTCAATTCCTGATCAAGCTTTTCCTTCTCCTCAACTTTTCGTGCATAATTATCTTCCGCTTCATTTAGTTTTGCGGAGACACTTGCTTTTTCTTCTTTCAGACTCTCAATAAATCCAACGGTTTTTGCTACATCACTTGTCAAATTGAGAATACGGGAGTTAAGCTTGTTAATCTGATTGTTTCGTTCTTCAACCGATCTAGTAATGTTTAGAAGTTCATTCTCCTTATCGCTTACGTGCTTTAAACCTGCGACAATTATTTCTGAGTGCTTTTTAACTTCAGCTCTTTTTCCATCAAGCAACTGAGTAGCATTTTCAATTTTTACCTTAAGGTCATCTTTGATTTCCCTGTTCTTATCAATTTCGTTGGTAATTACAGTTGTAGTTATAAGAGCCTGTTCAATAATTTTCTTTGTTGACTCAAGCTGGTTATTAAATTCTGTAATTTCATTTTCATATTTGGCGATGTTAGAGCTTACTGATTTCTGTCTCTCTTTTGAAACAGAGATATCGCTCCTGAGTAAATAAATATTCTCTGTAAGCTTGCTTACTTCAATCCGTTTTGCTCTCAGTTCATTCTCATAATTTCCAATCTTCTTTCTGATCCCGTCAAGTTTTTCTAAGAGAGAAGACATTTCATCTTCGTACTGCTTCCTCTTCTTATTATTTTCTACTTTGCTGAGGATAATCTCTTCCGTTTTATCGAGGAACCAGGAATATTCTCTCTCAGCAAGCTCAAGCTCGATTTCCTTCAGTCTGGAAGATAATTGATTATACCTGTCTGCTTTCTTTGCCTGTCTTTCAAGGCTCGAAACATTTTTCGCAACTTCACTTAAGATATCGTTTACTCGTGTCAAATCGCTCATCACTTCTTCAAGCTTTCGAAGTGCAAGTCTTCTTCTTAATTTGTACTTGTTTACACCTGCTGCTTCCTCAAACATAGTCCGGCGTTCTTCTGCTTTGCTGCTGAGAATTGTTTCAACCATCTTAAGCTCGATGACTGAATAGGCGTTGGCACCAATTCCGGTATCCATAAAAAGATTTGTAATGTCTTTCAGACGGCAGATATTTTTGTTAAGAAGATATTCGCTTTCACCCGAACGAAAAATTCTTCTTGTAATCGTAACGTCGGTATATTCAATTGGAAGAATACCTTTGGTGTTTTCAATTGTTAGGGAAACTTCAGCCATTCCCATTGGCTTGCGTGTGGAGGTTCCGTTAAAGATAACGTTCTCCATTTTATCACTTCGTAAAGTGCTTGTTCTCTGTTCACCAAGACACCATCTTATTGCATCTACAATGTTGGTCTTTCCGCAGCCGTTGGGACCAACGATAGAAGTCACACCCTGATGAAAATTTATTGGTGTCTTCTGTGCGAAAGATTTAAAACCAAATATTTCAAGTTTCGATAAATACAATCTTATTCTCTGTTAAATATTAAATTGCTTGAGTGCAAAAAGCAGATACTGGATAGTTGAATGCTTCAATTCAAAGTAAAATAATACAAAACTAATTACTCCAAGAATGAATAGTATGCTGTATAAATAAACTGTGCCAGGCTTTGAATCGAAAAGGACGTGGATTCCTTTAAAGAGTCTGTAAAGAATCCAAAAATTTACAAAGACAAGTCCCAGATAAATGTATAAATTAATTGATCCAGCAAGCATTACTCTGTATAAAATAATTCCAACAGGTATTAGAAGCACAACAGGAAGCAATGCCCAGATAAACGTAAAGTAAATACTAATTATATAGACTCTTGTTTTCACAAATAGTGAAGCAATTTTTATAATCAATGAGATGATTACAAAGAGAACTATATTAAAAGCTGTAAGCCATAACAAGGACATTAATGGATTCCATGCGAGATAATTTGCTGTTTTCATGAGCAAAGGACTTGCAAAGGCTAGCAGAAGATGCTCATAAAACAGACTAGTCTTTAAATGAAATAAAATGTTGCTCAAGATTAGTGCAACTACGGCTGCAATGATCAATCCAAGTAAAGTAGTGTGAGCGGCAGAAATTATTCTTTGATCCCGGATATCTGAAAAAAAGTTATAAGGACGTAGCAAAGCCCTTGATGCATCATCACGAAACTTTCTGCCTGAATTTACCAGCACACCCATAAAGATAGCCAGAAGCAAACCAAAAATTATAAAGACCATCGGTGAGTCATCTTTCTTACTGCCGATGGGGATTGTTACTTTCTCAAGATTGTTAAGCTTTGAGTAAACAACTTTATAGCTAATCCTGTTTTTACTTCTGTTTTCATCCATTAAACCGATACGGTATAAATTTCTATCACTTACGCTGCAAATGAAAGAAGAATAATCCCCGAAGTAATCATTGAAAGAGTTGATAAAAAATGCCGGTGCTTTGGTTTGAGAAACGTAATCGAAAAACTCCTCATAATATTTTGCCTGTGCTTCAAATGAATAATCATTCAAATATCCGTCTGAGCCGCCGATATAAATAGGATAGGTAACAGAAGAGAAAAATACTTTCCCTTTGCCAAGATTATTTTGCAATTCTTTGAATTGTTCATCCGAGCCTGATGCACTCTCTTTCATAAACTCAAGTCCATAAAGATCAAGATTCTCTATGCTCTGAATATTACTACCTGAGAATGATGCATAAGTAAGCAGATTACTTTTTTCTTTCGCAGCTTCTGCAAGAACTGATATTAATGAAATATGTTCTTCAAGCTCCGGAAGGTACGTTCCGCCAAATCCGATTGCAGCAAAGGAAGAATATTCTCCGTAAAATGAAATATAGTTGTATAGAAACTCTTTGCTTCTGCTGATGAAACTCTCATCTTCAGCAATTCCCTTCGGCACGCCGTTTATCGGCACTTCAAGGAAAGCAAACAATCCATACTTGTCACAGAGACTAAGATAGAAGGGATGGATAGTGCTCTTGGCAAATCTCACTGAATTGAAACCAGCTTCTTTAATTAAAATTATATCTTTCTCCATTTGCTCATAGGAAATCAATTTGCCATAGGTTTCACTACCCGGATAGTAAATCACGCCTTTAAGTTGATAATCATTTCCATTGAGCCTGATTGATTCCTCGTCGGATTTCAGATCAAACAATGAAATAAATTTTTGCTTTTTATCAATAAGCGAATCCAATTTGAATAACTGCTGCGTCAGGATATAAGGTGAATGAGTTTCAGGTGACCATAAAACTGCACCGGGCAAATCTAACTTCTGTGTGATTGCAATATCTTTATTTCGACCCAGAGTAAAATTATACGCTGGTAATTCTTTTATAATATTACCCGCAGTATCCCTTACAGAAACTAACAACTTATAATCATTCAGGTTATCTTCACCTGAGAAGTTCAATATTGTCTTGTTGTTTTTTATGAGCGATTCAACCTGAAGCGAAACGTTTTTATAGTCGGGTGAGAATGTTTTTGATATCTTTTCTTTGGCAATATAAAAATCAGGTTTAAGGTGAATGTAAACGTCACCAATTATTCCGCCATGATTTTGCGGGAATAGAAATCTTTGTTTCTGAGGTATTGAATTCTTTGAATTAAGATCATAGATCAATTTTAATGAGAGAACATTTTTTCTATCACTTCGAAGAATATCTCTTGGAAGAGCAACTTTAAAAGGATACTCGCCACCACTGTGACGGTAAATAATTGTATTGTTGAGGGAAATGTCTGCAGTATAATTTATTGAGAAGAAGACTATTTCTAATGTGCTTTCCGAGATCTGCGCTCTCGATAATTCAAACTCTCTCTGAAAAACTAATTCATCTTCACCTTCAAATATTGAGGGAACACTTACCGTTACTTTTTGCGCTTTATCGTCATCTGCTGGCTGCACACTCCATTTTCCATTCAGCGAAATGACTGAACGGGTTTGAGTAATATCAAAAAAGAGAGAATCCGTCAATCGGATTTTATAATCCGGGACTTCTCTGAAAATAACCTGGCTGAAAGAAAATTGTAAAGCAAAAAGTGCAAGAAATCCTGATAAAACCAGAGATCTAAAGGGGAAGGTTAACATCCGATAAGCGAATCCTTTGAAAATTTATTAAAAAACGCACAAATATACTACAGATTCAAGGGGAAATCAATCGGAAAGTTGTGGTAGTACAATATATTATTCTACTTTGTCAAAGCAATTCGTTAAGCAGAAGCAATAATGCCAAGAAAAGAATCTGCCTTAAGACAAGCACCGCCAACCAATGCACCGTCAATATCTTTTTGTGAAAGAAGCTCACTCGAATTATCCGGCTTAACACTCCCTCCGTACTGGATGATTAAACCTTCAGCAACCGAAGATGAAAATTTTTTCGCCACTAATTCACGAATGAATAAATGAACTTCCTGCGCCTGTTCCGGAGTTGCGGTCTTGCCAGTACCAATTGCCCAAACTGGTTCGTAAGCAATGATAACATTTTTCATCTGTTCAGAAGAAATTCCTTCCAATCCTTTTTCAATCTGCATAGAAACAACGCTCATAGTCTGACCGCTTTCTCTTTGCTCGAGCAGTTCACCGATGCAGAAAATTGGTTTTAATTTTTTTGCTAATGCAGTTTTAATTTTTTTGTTTATTAATTCATCGGATTCATTAAAGATTACTCTTCGTTCCGAGTGACCGAGTATTACGTATTCGCAGCCAACTGATTTTAGCATATCAGCAGAAATTTCTGCCGTGTAAGCACCGCTCTCTTCATAATACATATTCTGTGCACCAAGCTTTACCGGTGTACCTTTTAATAAAAAATTTACTTCATTTAAAGAAGTAAATGGCGGACAAAGTATCACTTCCGCTTTATTATCTTTTCCCAGTCCATTTATAATTTCCGAAACCAGCTTTTGTGATTGGTGTAAATCCATATTCATTTTCCAATTGCCGGCTATAACTTTTTTTCTCATTGTATCCTCTGTGTTTGTAAAACTCTGTGCGTAAAATTAAAGAATTATTTGCGTCTTTACATCTCAAAATAGATTTTACAAAATTTTCCTGGTTCGTAAATCGCCTGAATTTACCTGGCTGGCTTGGAATATTGCCAAATAATTTAGCTTGGTTTTCACTATTTTTAGCACAAAAATTTTTGATGATTAGTGACTTTAAAGATGAAATCGTCTCCTAAAGACTTAGCTGTTGTTGCCGTAAGCGGAGGAATGGATAGCTGTGTAACTGCTGCCATCGCAAACGAAAATTATCAGCTTGCTTTTGCGCATATTAATTATGGTCAGCGAACTGAGAAGAGAGAACTGAAAGCTTTCAATGATATTGCAGATTTTTTTAAGGTAGAAGAAAGATTGATAGTTGATTACTCTCATCTTTCAAAGGTCGGTGGCTCATCTTTGACGGATAAAAATATTGAGGTAGCAAAAGCAGATTTGGAATATAAAAACGTTCCGACTTCGTATGTTCCATTCAGAAATGCGAATATTCTTTCAGCTTGTGTTAGCTGGGCAGAAGTTCTGAATGCCAAAGCTGTTTTTATCGGCGCAGTCTATGAGGATTCTTCCGGTTATCCTGATTGCAGACCAGAATTCTTTTCTGCATTTGAAAAAATGATTGAGCTTGGCACAAAGCCGGAAACAAAAATTAAAATTGAAACTCCGGTTATTCGTTTTTCAAAAGCTGAAATAATTAAAAAAGGGATTGCGCTAAATGCTCCGCTCCACCTAACATGGAGCTGTTATCAAAATGAAGACAAAGCCTGCGGAGTTTGTGACAGCTGCGCACTTCGTCTGAGAGGGTTTCAATTGGCGGGAGTGGAAGATCCGATTCCTTATATCAAGAAACCGAGCTATTTGTAATAAGTAAATTGATTTACGATTGATGATTAACGATTTTTGATTTTAGAAGTTGAAATCAAATGAATAAAAAAGATTTAGAAGAAAGATTGATAAATTTTGCTGTGCTGATAATAGAAATAGCGAATGAATTACCAAACACAAAAGTTGGGAATCACTTATCTGGTCAATTAGTGCGTTCAGGAACATCTTCTGCATTAAATTATGGAGAAGCACAGAGCGGTGAATCGAGGAAAGATTTCATTCATAAAATTAAAATTGTATTAAAAGAATTAAGAGAAACAATTATTTGTTTAAAAATTATAGATAGAACAAAGTTGTTAAATTCAACAGAGAAAATTCTAAAAGCACTGAAAGAAAATGATGAGCTGATCTCGATCTTTGTTAAAAGTGTTGAGACTGCAAGTAAAAATCAAAAATAGTAAATCATAATTCTATTATCTCAAATAAGAAAATTATTAAAGCATTAAAATTGATTAACGATTGAAGATCAACGATTTTAGATTTTAGAAATCAAAATGATAGACTTAACTCATAGTTTTTAATTAGATGCAACAGTTCAGAAAAATCAAAAATCATAATTCGCCCGTCAGAATGACGAGGTCTCGTCCCGAATTTATCGGGACGGATTAATCGTTAATCTGAGATCAAATAAAATTAAAAGTAGAGAAAAGAATGAATAAAAAACAAAGATTATTAGAAACATTCAAAAACGAATTCCCCAAAAGGGATTACACAATCATTCACACAGCACCGGAGTTTACTTCGCTCTGTCCAAAGACCGGGCAGCCGGATTTTGCAACAATTACCGTCGAGTATGTACCGGATAAGCTTTGTCTGGAATTAAAATCCTTAAAACTCTACTTCAATTCATACCGTAATGATGGTTTATTTTTCGAAAGTGCAACAAATAAAATTCTTGATGATATGGTTGAAATTTGCAAGCCTCGTTATATGCTGATAACAGCCGAGTTTAATGTAAGAGGCGGTATTTCATCTGTGATTGAAGCCGAGTATTACAGCGATGAATTTAATAAGTAGAAGTTAGTCTGAATTTACCGGAAATAAATTTTGAAATCAGAAATAAAAAAAATATTCCAGGCAAGGCGTGATGAATTGTTCGCTGCGTATTCTAAACAAGCTGATGCACTGAGATTCAGCAAGGAATACAGTCTTCTAATTGAAGAATTTATCCGTGCGGTTGCTGGAAATGAAAAATATAATTTTGCTGTTGCATCAGCAGGTAGCTTTAGCCGCAGAGAATTTTCACCTTATTCCGATATTGATATTATTTTTATTGCAGAATCCGTTGAAGATAATGCAAAAGAAATTTCAGAATTGGTTACAAGGTTCTGGGATAACGGTCTGGAAGTTTCACACACAGTCAGAGATTTATCGGATATCCAAAAATATATGCTGTCCGATCTCCACACATTTACTCAATTTTTTGAAACACGCTACTTACTCGGCTCGGATAAAGTTTATACTCTTTGGAATGAAGTTCTGATTAACACACTTAACGAGGACATCAAAGCTGATCTTTTAAAAAGATTGATAGAAGATACCGAGGAGAGATACAAAAAGTACGGCAACTCACCTAAAATGCTGGAACCAAACGTTAAGTTTTCTGCCGGAGGACTAAGAGACCTGCAAACTGTTGAGTGGCTGTACATCTTCTCAAGAAAAGAATTATTTGACAAGCAGCAGGAAGCCACGCAGATTGAAACATTTCTTACCATTCTTAAAGCAAACAAAGTTTCTTCCGTTGATGAATGCAGCCGGGTGCTTAGCAGTTACAAGCTTGTGCTTTCGGTGAGAAACCTGATGCACCTTGAAGCGAAGCAGAAGAATGACCGGTTTGAATTCAGCGAGCAAATAAGGATTGCAAAAATTTTTGGATTTGAGGAAGATGCATTAATTGATTTTATGAGGATATACTTTAATGCAGCCGTCATTCTTAACCGATTCTCCAAATCAATGATAAAGAAGTTTTATGACGATACTTTTATATCGTTACCAGCTTCTCTTTCTATCAAACTTGATGATGATTTTGAAATGAAGGGTAGAGTCATTTCGATGCGGAATAATTCACCGCTGACTATGTCTGATATTCTTCGTGCATTTTATTACCGCGGACTTCATTCTGCAAGGTTTGATGAAGCTCTCCGCTCGCACATCGTTGATAAATTTGAAACCATCGACAGGCACCATATTCAGGAAAGTGAATCATCTGTATTCTTCAGAGAAATTTTGAGACTCCCAAGCAACGTTGGCGGAACCCTTTATGTGATGAACGAGCTTGGTGCACTAAGTGCGTTTATGCCCGAGTTCAAAGATCTTAACGGCTTCCTTCAGCATGGTGTGTATCATTCGTACACTGCAGATGAACACACACTCATCGCAATTCAGAATGTGGAAAAGCTTGCAAATGAAAATTCTCATCTTGGAAGAATTTTTAACAAGCTAAAAGACAGGGAAAAACTTTTTCTTGGATTGCTGCTTCACGATATTGCTAAACCAATTAATATCAGCGGACACGAAATAATTGGTGCCGAGCTTGCCTCATCAATTATGTATCGTATGGGCTACAGCGAAGCCGAGATAAATACGGTTTCGTTTCTTGTTTATCACCACCTGATAATGGAACAGACTGCTTTCCGAAGAAATTTAAATGATCCTGAAACACTCAACAATTTTACTTCCAGGTTCACTTCGATTGAAGAGCTTGAACAGCTTTACTTGCTTACCTACGCTGATCTCACTGCTGTTAATCCTGTTGTGTGGACAAGCTGGAAGAACGAACTCCTGGCAGAGCTTTACCGGAAGACACGTGCAATGCTTGAGGAAAAAATTTCCGGTGAAGAGCTTCTTTATTCAACCACGTACGCTGTTCCAAAAGAAATAAGTAAGTTTTCTCCCAACATATCCGAAGAAACTGTTCAGGATCATATTGAATCAATTGATGATATAGCGTACTCACATCATTTTGGTGCTGAGGAAATTGCACGACACATTGAAGAGATAGAAAAGGGTTCTGTTGTATCTGTTTTATTTTCAGATTCGAACGGCTATACAGGTATAACAGTTATCACAAAAGATTTTCCATCGCTTCTTTCAAAACTTTGCGGTGTTCTGGCTATAAACGACATCAACATTCACGATGCTAAAATTTTCACGCGTAAAGATGGAATTGTAATCGACACTTTCAACGTGACAGATTTCAGCTCTCATAAAAAGCTGGACAAGGAAAAGTTTCCCAAAATTGAAGAAGATATGAATCTTGCTGTAAGAGGTTTGTTGCAATTAGGCACAGAGGTAGCTTTGCTTAAATCTAAATGGTGGAGGATTGAAAGCAAGTTCTTTAAGAAAAAAGGAAGTGTTAAAGTTGCTTTTGAGAATCACGAGAGATATACTATCATCGATGTGCATTCACCAGACAGATTGGGATTTCTTTATCACGTTACCAGCAAAATGAATGAACTCGGATTAAATATTTTCTTCGCAAAGATTTCAACCCAAGGAGATGAAATAGTTGACGCATTTTATGTTTTGGACAGGAACAGCAAGAAAATCTCTCCGAACGATTATGAGTTTGTTAAAAATGAAATCACTTCAGCAATAGATAAATTATTGTAAGGATTATTTTGAACTACACAGATAAACAAAAACCAACTCGTCAGGACGAAGTGAAACGAAGCCCGACCCGTCCGGGCGAAGTGAAACGAAGCCCGACCAGTCTGGGCGAAGTACAACGAAGCCCGATCGGAGTATTCGATTCAGGTATTGGCGGACTTACTGTCGTTAAAAGACTTGCATCCACTCTTCCGAATGAAAGTATAATTTATTTCGGTGATACTGCACGTGTGCCTTATGGTTCAAAATCCAATTCAACTGTGATTGAATATTCAATTCAGAATACAAAGTTCCTTCTGCAGAAAAATATTAAAGCTCTAGTGGTTGCGTGTAATACAGCATCTTCAATTGCAATTCCCGATCTAAAAAAAATGTTTGATATTCCTATTATTGGAATGATTGAGCCTGGTTCGAAGATGGCATTGAAGAAAAGTCAGAGTAATAAAATCGGAGTCATCGGAACGAGAGCGACAATAAGCAACCTCGCTTACTCGAAAGAAATTAAAAAAATGAATAACTCTGCACAGGTATTTGAAAAACCCTGTCCGCTTTTTGTTCCGCTTGCTGAAGAAGGATGGATAAAACATAAGGCAACATATGAAATTGCAGAAGAATATTTAAATGAACTCCGTGAAATCGGAATTGATACTTTGGTTCTCGGCTGCACACACTATCCAATTTTGTCAGAAGTAATTCAGAAAGTCATTGGCAGCAATGTTACATTGATTGATTCTGGAGTTGCATCTTCTGAAGTGATTAAATCAGAACTTGAAAAGCTTGAATTGCTTTCCGACTCAAATAAACCTGGAGTGCAGGAATATTATGTAAGCGATATTCCCGCTAAGTTCAAAGAAGTTGCCGAATTGTTTCTTGGAAAAGAAATTGACCACGTCCACAAAGTTGATCTGGAAGTGTTGATTTCAGAGCGTTAACAAAGTCATCTACACTCGCCTTTCTCACTTTATTTTCTTAAATTTCAGTTAAGTTTAATTTTAATGGAGCGTAAAATGCGAACCCTTAAAATATCTCTCCTCGTTTTTATTCTTTCAATTACTATGTCTGCACAGTGGTTTTGGCAACATCCACTTCCTCAAGGCCACAACTTACTTAGTATAAAATTTGTAAATGAGAATGTTGGCTGGGCAGTTGGAGAATATGGAACAATAGTAAAAACAACAAATGGGGGTGGTCATTGGCTTCTCCAAAACGGCAATACCACAGAAGATCTAGCCGCAGTATTCTTCAATAATGAATTTACAGGATTTGCTGTTGGGTATCATGGTACGATACTAAGGACAGAGGATGGAGGGAATTCTTGGCAAGTATTAAATAGTGGTATAAATATCGGACTTCAAGAACTATATTTTGTAAATGCAGATACGGGTTGGGCTGTCGGATATTCCGGAACAATAATTCGTACAACAGATGGTGGAATCAGTTGGCATCTTCAATCTAATTCAAACGATTATAATCTTTATTCAGTTTATTTTATTAATTCATTTTCAGGTTGGGCAGTTGGAGAAGATGGTATTATAATTAGAACGACTAACAGCGGTGTAACATGGGATTCATTAGCTACGGGAAGTAGCACAAGACTTTGGTCAGTACATTTTATAAATGAGAATGTAGGATGGACAGCAGGTTGGGAAGGGATTTTTAAAACTACAAACGGAGGTGAAACTTGGATATTAAAATATTCTGATTATATGCACTCCATTTATTTCGTTGATGCGGCTAACGGTTGGGCTTCTGGAGAAGCAAGTTTAATCATAAAATCTAGCGATGGTGGTGAAAGTTGGACAGAACAACAAAATAATCAGACGAATACCTTATATTCAATATTTTTTAGCAATATAAATTATGGTTGGGCAACTGGAGGGGATGGTAAAATTGTTAATACTACTAACGGAGGGGAGGACTGGTCACCATACTCAACCTATACATACTCAAATTTTTCAAGTATTCAGTTTTTAAATGCAACTAAAGGTTGGATTGCCGGAGGATTAGATATCTGGACGACTTCAAATAGTGGAATTGATTGGGTTTCAAACAGCACAGGACAATCAAATGGCTTAATATCTATTTATTTTGTAAATGAGAATGTTGGATGGGCAGTTGGTTATGGAGGAACCACCCTAAAATCTACCAACGGGGGTGTTAATTGGTTCTCTCAAAACAGCAACACAACTAATTTCCTTTGGGATTTATTTTTTGTGAATGAAAATACGGGATGGATAGTTGGACAAAACGGCACGATATTAAAAACAACAAATGCTGGTAATGATTGGCTCTTTCAGTTTGGAGGAACATGGGAATGGTTATACTCTATTTATTTTATTGACGAAAATACAGGATGGATTGTTGGTGATTATGGTACAATAATTAAAACCACTAACGCTGGAAATACCTGGACAAATCAATCTGGTATTACAGGGAAACAACTTCGAGGTACTAAATTTCTGGATATCAATAAGGGATGGATTGTTGGAGAGGATGGTGTGATTTTGAAAACTGAAAATGGAGGACAATCCTGGAATAGTTTAGTTAGTGGAATAATTAATGATCTACGCGAGATTTTTTTTGTGAATAGTGAAATTGGTTGGGCTGTAGGCGGCAGTTATAATCCAGATCCGGGTATCATTTTGCATACAACTAATGGTGGTGATGATTGGTTTCTACAAGAAAGTGGAACTGATCGACTTTTAGAAGCTGTATTTTTTATCAATGAAAACATTGGCTGGATTACTGGCCCATATGGAACAATTCTCAATACAGATAACGGTGGTTTACCTGTAGAGTTAGTTGCCTTCGATGGTATAATGTTGAGTGGGAAAGTAATTCTAGAATGGAGAACTGCAACTGAGAGCAACAATAATGGATTTTATTTAGAAAGAAATACTACTGGTGATTGGGCAACAATATCTTTTATTGATGGACGTGGCACATCATCTGAGTATACAAAATATAAATATGAAGATGAATTAGAAAACGTACCGTACACCGACAAAATCTATTATCGCTTAAAACAAGTCGATTTTAATGGTGACATTGAATATTCGAATGAAATAGAGGTAGATTGGATTATCGCCTCACTTTTATTAGAACAAAACTATCCCAATCCGTTTAACACTTCCACAATGATTAAATATTTTGTACCTAACTACAATAATCTGGGATTCATAGATGTAAAACTATCCGTCTATGATGTTCTCGGAAATTTAATTAATGTAATTGTAAATGAAGTTCAATTGCCTGGAATATATACCATTGAATTTAATGGTAAAGATTTAGCAACTGGCGTTTACTTCTATAATTTAAATGTTGGAGAGGAGCAGTTAGTTAGGAAATTTTTACTCCTAAAATAAACAATGGTTAGAAGAAAAATCATGCAATGATTTGAGGTATAAAATGAAGAACAAAAAACTTGTCCCAGCTTTACTTTTAGTCCTACTATTTATTTATCCGTACAATTTTATATTTACTCAACCATATTGGCAACAAATTAATGGAGCAATTAGTGGTGGAGTGAATACAATTGGCATTGACATGAATGGTAGAATATTTGCTTGGTCCAATATCAATTCACTTTACCTTTCATCTAACGATGGTAGTACTTGGACAATTACATCTCTTCAAACAATAGGAGTTAATTCAATCTTTACAACATCTAATAATTTTATTTATACAGGTGGAGATGCTGGGAAAATACATCTATCAACTGATCATGGAAACTCATGGACATTAAAGAGCAATGGAATTTATTATAATGATGATATCGTAACCATGTTTGAAAACTCAGCGGGATTGATTTTTGCCGGAGCTAAGTGCGAATTACTCACGGGTGACGGCGGTGGTGTATATAGTTCATCTAACAATGGTGATACGTGGTCGTTCTCAGGTTTATTAAATCACGATGTATTTTCATTAGCTATCAATTCTAGTGGTCATATTTTTGCTGCTCATTCAATGGGAATTAGTAAATCTACAGATGGTGGGAGTAGTTGGTTTTATATAAATAATGGTCTTCAACAGTATGATGTGATTAAAGCAATCTCAATTGCTTCAAATGGTTTTTTATACGCAGGTAGCTGGGAATGGGGCGGAGGATTTTATCGTTCAACCGATGAAGGCCAGAATTGGATTCAAATTAATTCCGGTTTACCGGTAGATAATGTAAGCTGTCTTATCGTTAAATCAAACGGATACATTTTTGTGGGTTATGAGAATTCAGGGATATTTCGCTCAACTAATAATGGTAACAGCTGGCAGGGGGTAAGTTATAGCTTAGATACGGATATAACAGCCTTAGATTTAAATCAGTCGGGACACATTTATGCTTCTGTATTGAATTCTGGAATTATCAAATCCACAAGCAATGGAGATTTTTGGTATAAGATTACCAATGGAATAATAAATTTAACTATAACTGCTATTGCAAATAATATTAATGGTGATATACTGGCAGGTACTGAAGGAGGCGGTTTATATATTTCAACAAATCAAGGATTGAATTGGACGCATACAGACATAAGTTATTATGAAGATTATACTATCAATGATTTCAAAACAAACTCGCAAGGTCACATTTTTGCTGCACTTGGAGTTTATATTTATCCTGTGGTCGCTCGTTCAACAAATGGTGGTTATAGCTGGTCCAGTGCAAGTAGCGGAATAATTGACGATGCGATTCAATGTCTAAATGTAGATCATAATGGATTTTTATATGCTGGTGGATTCCAAAAAGTCTATATATCAACTAACAATGGCGGCCATTGGAATTATGTAACTAATGGGTTGCCAAATCGATGGGTTTTTGCAGTAGCAATAAATCAAAGCAACCATATATTTGCCGGAACTTACGGTGGAGGAATGTACCGTTCAACAAATTACGGAAATACTTTTGTTGCTATAAATAATGGGATTGGAGATAATTGGATATATTCTCTTGCAATAGATTCAGCGGGTAATATTTTCGCGGGCAATAGGTCGGGAGTATATCATTCTTCAAACAATGGCGATAACTGGATACAATTAACTAATGGAATAAATGATCCAGGTTTTGTTCGTGAAATAATTATTGATTCCGAAAAAAATATATACGTCGGAGCTCATGAAGGATTATATTTCTCATCTGATAATGGTTCAAATTGGAGCCACATTGATCAGGGACTAGAAGGAACTTTGATGATTTCGCTTTCATTGGATTCATTAGGACACATTTACGCAGGTACATACGATGGAGTTTACAAGTTGATGGGAGAAATACCAGTAGAATTAATTTCATTCACTGCAGAAGTTTTCGAGGGCGAGTTAGAATTAAACTGGTCAACTGCAACAGAAACCAACAACTCTGGTTTTGAGGTTCTTCGCTCCGATCAGAATGACTATGATAGCTGGAATAAAATAGGATTTGTTTTCGGGCACGGAACGACAACCGAACCGCAGCATTACTTTTTCAAAGATAACGATGTTAAGCCGGGCAAGTATCAATACAAACTAAAACAAATAGATCATGATGGTACTTTTGAGTATTCTCAAACAGTAGAGATAGAGATTCCATTTGCAAACAAGTTCTCACTTTCACAAAACTATCCAAACCCGTTTAATCCAATAACAAAAATAAAATTTGAAATTCCGGGTCAAACCGTGAATGGAAATGCTCTGGTTACTTTAAAAGTTTATGACATCCTCGGAAGAGAAGTTGCGACTCTCATTAACGAAGAAAAACCCGCCGGAGAATACGAAGTTGAGTTTAGTGGAATAGGATTACCGAGTGGGATTTATTTTTATCAACTCAAGTCAGGCGAATATATCGAAACAAGAAAGACAGTGTTGTTAAAGTAAAGTATGGAAATAAAATTATAACTTCACGGAAATATCACTAAATCTCACTTATCTCACCCTCAAAAATTCTTTTAAGGATTTTTCTGTCATTCGTTTTACCCAAAGCAAGCATCAGTTTTATTCTGGCTTTTTGTCCGTTCAGATAATCGGTGAATATAACTCCGAGGTCGTGCAAATGTCTTCCTGCACCCGGATAGCTGTAAATGTAATCTGTTTCACCGGCAGGACATCTCGATACCAGCACTACAGGAATATTTTTTTTGATAATGTAATCAATTCCTTTAAACGCGGCAGGCGGAACATTTCCCACTCCCAAAGCTTCAAGCACCAATCCATCTGCGCCCGAATTAGCAGAGTGTTTGAAGAACTTTTCGTCCATTCCGGCATACACAGTCAGCAGGTCAACATTAGTATTTATTTTACCTGTATTAATTATCTCCAGAAATCTCGGCAGACGGTTATAAATCACTCTTCCTTTTTCAACGAAACCAAGATTACCGAAATCCAGACTCTGAAAAGTTTCAAACTCATTCGAAAAAATTTTTGTTACTTCGCTTGCTGCGTTAACTTCGCCGTGCATACAAACCAGCGTGCCCATTCCTTTTGAATTTTCAGTTAGGCAAACCTGGATTGAGTCAATTAAATTTTTTGGTCCATCCCAATTCGGTTCAGAACTATTCCTCATCGAGCCGGTAAACACAATCGGGATATCTGTTTTAATTGTGAGGTCAATCAGGTAAGCAGTTTCTTCAAGAGTATCTGTTCCGTGAGTTATAACTATGCCGTCATATTTTCTTTCAGCGAGTCTTTTTCTTAACTGCTTTGATAACTCCATCATTATTTCAGGAGTAACATGAGGACCGGGGTACTTTCCAAAATCATAAAAAGAAATATTAGCCAGCTTACCTGCTTCAGGAATTTTTTTCAGAAGTTCCGCCCCGGAATATTTCGGTACAGCACCGCCGGACTTCTTTTTATCAATCTTCATCGAAAAAGTGCCGCCGGTAAATACTATTAGTATGTTCTTCTTTTCAGCCATAAGTATGATATTATTATTAAAAAATCTGGTTGAAAATTAAGCTTATTTTAAGAAAATGCCATTGGAGCAGTGTCACGGTTAACACGATATACACAGATTTAACTTGAAGGTGAAGTCGGGTTAGATTAACTTTAAAATAAAAATTGAGGTAATTATGTTAATGGTAGAAGATGTTGATTTGACACCAAATCCGCACGCATTAAAATTTATACTAAATCAAAAGCTGCTTAACTACGAAACAAGACAGTACGCTGATAAAGAGTCTGCGATGAATGATCCGTTCGCTGCAGGGATATTTGCGCTCGATGGAGTAGTTTCTGTTTTCTATATGGACAAGTTTGTCACGATTGAAAAATCTCCTGAAGCAAACTGGGGACAAATCCAGAGACCGTTTATTGATTTTCTAAAATCATTTGATCCAAACCTGATCCCAGAAGAAACGATTACTGCACCAACTGAGGATGAGGAAAATGAACTGCTCAAAAAAATTAATCAGCTTCTTGACCAGAAAGTAAGACCAGCCCTTGCCGGTGATGGAGGCGGATTGCAGGTTTTAGGTATTGATGGTTTTACAGTTAAGATAAGATACCAGGGTGCTTGCGGCAGCTGCCCAAGTTCAATCTCAGGAACATTGATGGCAATTGAGGGATTACTGAAAAGAGATGTGAATCCTTCTATTCACGTTGTAGCCGCATAAATTATTTTTTCTAAATTTCAGGGGAAGAAATCAAAGATGGTTTCTTCCCTTTTTTTATTTTCCAGATTAAACCATCAAAATGAAAACTACTACAGAAGAATTATACTTTGCTTCCGATACAATTCAGGGGATTAAACTAGAAATAATAATTTCAAGTAATGGGATCAGAGAAATCCTGATAAACAAAAAACAAGCTGCAAATTCTCTTAGCAGAGCAACTCAAGTCTCAGCGGATGATCCAAAATTCATTAATGCGTTCTCACAAGTGCGAGAGTATTTCAACAGAGAAAGAAAAGAGTTTGAACTGCCTTTGGAAATTATCGGAACAGACTTTCAGAAAAAAGTTTGGAACGAACTAACAAAGATTCCTTACGGAGAAACAATCAGTTATGGTGAACTGGCAAATCGAATGGGAGATAAAAATTTAATGCGAGCGGTAGCAGCAGCAAATGGTGCTAATCCGATTCCAATAATAATTCCGTGTCATCGTGTAATCGGATCTGATGGTAGTCTCACCGGATACGGTGGAGGTTTGGATGTAAAACAGAAATTACTTGAATTGGAAGACAGCTGGTCTCTTGGCCTTTTTAGCTAGTACAAATCATCGCATACATTAATTAATAAAAAAACGCGATAGAAAGTTTGAAAATCCATCGCGTCAGCCCTTTTGAGCTAAAACCTATAAAATCACTTCACTTCGGAAAGCTTATTTAGATCATCTAACTGAACAAACTTTTCATTGAATTTATAGTTTCCACCTGCTGTTTTCATCGATTTAATGAACTTTACAGTTATAAGATCACTTTTTTTCTTCTTTTTTAACTTATCCGAAAAAGATTGCTGTTTAGCCATATCAACTCCTTTAATTTGAGGCGCAAATATATCAAAACCAACCTCAAAAAAAAACGAATTGTCATTTTAGGTGGAAATTAATACCTCGGGCTGAACCTTATTAATTATTGTATCATCCAATGACTGCGAATTCAAACGATTTTAAATGGTATGAAAATTCGTTGTTTATTAGTTGTTAAATGTTTAGTTTTTCATCATAATTTTTAGATACATAAATGTTGTTATTAGCAATCATAGTAATCCTTTCCTATTTAATCGGATCCATTCCGAACAGTATAATTATTAGTAAAGCCGTCAGTGGTATCGACATCAGGAAGCACGGCAGCGGAAATGCTGGCGGAACGAATGTTATGCGCGTTTTAGGCTGGAAGTATGGCATGGTGGTTATTTTTTTAGATGCTTTGAAAGGTGCTATTGCAGTCGTTATTATTTCAAGGTTGTTTTTTGGTCCACTTCCGTTTGAAAACGTTTCTCCTTTTGATGATTTTACTTTAGTTCAGATAATTGCCGGAATGTCTGCAGTGATAGGACACATCTGGACGGTCTTTGCGGAATTTAAAGGAGGAAAAGGAATTGCTACTGCTCTCGGAATGCTTTTAACATTAATCACAATTGACATGCTCATCGCTGTTGGAATTTTTGGATTAGTTGTATTGATCTCAAGATACGTTTCTCTAGGATCTATCATAGCTGCTATAAGTGTTCCCTCAACTTTATTTATAAGAGAAAATCTTTTTCATGTTGATATCCCCGGTTATGCAACACTTTTCCCATTCATAATTGGAGTAACTGTTCTTGTTATTTATACACACAGAAAAAACCTGGTAAGAATTATTAACGGGAATGAAAATAAAATCAATTTCAGGAAGAAAACGAAAATTAAATAAATGAAAATCTCAGTTCTCGGCGCTGGCGGCTGGGGAACTACCCTCGCAATCTTACTTCACTATAACGGTCACAATGTAACTCTCTGGGAATACAAGAAAAGTTACGCCCGTCAACTACTAAAAAAACGAATTAACACCGATTATCTTCCTGGAATAAAAATTCCCAAGGAAATTTTAATCACTCCAGATATTGAAGAAGGATCCGATGATAAAAATTTGATTGTGCTGGCTGTGCCATCACAGTTTCTCAGAGATGTGGTAAAAAAAATAAATTACCACACGATTGAAGATACGATACTCGTCAGCGTTTCAAAGGGAATTGAGAAAAACACATTGATGACAATGTCACAAATGCTTAAAGATGTTTTTCCACATATCAATGAAAATCAGATTGGAGTTATTTCTGGTCCTAGCCATGCCGAAGAAGTCAGCCAGATGGTACCAACCGCTGTTGTTGCGGCTTCGATTGATATTGAAACTTCAAAAGCAATTCAGGCTTCATTTATGACTTCGTACTTTAGAGTTTATGCATCGACAGATATTCTTGGTGTTGAGCTTGGAGGTGCGTTTAAAAATATAATTGCAATTGGTGCTGGAATAATTGACGGTGCGGGATTTGGCGACAATACTAAAGCCGCGATAATGACACGAGGCGTTGCTGAAATTTCCAGACTTGGTTTAGCAATGGGTGCCCGCCCCGAAACTTTTGCCGGACTTTCAGGAATGGGTGACTTAATTGTTACTTGTATGAGCAGACACAGCCGTAACAGGTACGTTGGTGAAGAAATCGGGAAAGGTAAAAAGCTTAAGCAAATCTTAAATTCAATGGAACAAGTTGCTGAAGGAGTCGAAACAACGCGCTCAGCAAAGCAGCTTGCAAGTAAAATTGATATCGAAACACCAATAACAAATGAAGTGTACAAAATTCTTTTTGAAGATAAAGACCCGGTAAAAGCAACGACCGACCTGATGACAAGAGATATGAAGACTGAGTGACTTGAATTTTTCTATTTCGATATTCCCTGCCTGAACAACTCAAACGATAAGAACCAATCAACTTCAGAATTGTAATCACTTTTCCCAGATAAAAAATTATTTGCAATTTTATCAAGTTTTTTGCGATCGTAATACTCGTAGTTCTGAACATCAGAAGATTGCACAAGGTCACCAGTAAATTCTTTCAGTGAACAAAGAAATGAAATGTGTTGCTTGCTCTGATATGATAAACCAATCATGCTTTTTATTCTGGATTGTAATCTTGCACCAATTGAGGACGAGTTAAATGGATGAGTAATGTTGCCTTTAACAAGTGGATGTTTCGTCAGTTGAATTGAATTCTGTTCAATTAGCTCCTTGAATAATTTTCCATTCTTTTTCTCAACTTCATTTAATCCAAATAACAGTTGTAATATATCTTTCTGAACTAACGGCATAAAGGATATAACGTGCTGATCAACACGGGCTTGCTCAGGTGCGTAGTAATTTGTCAATCTTGAACGGATTGAGAAAAGGTCGACCCAGATCGTAGGACTTATTTTTTTTGCATCAGGCATTTCCTCAAATAAATTATCTAATTGTTCAATCACTCCCTTTTCCATTTCAATCAGTGCTTCTTCAGTAAAAATATCTGCCCGGATATATCTCAGAAATCCGGACACTGATTTAGAATCTTTTTTCAACAAGGAGTTTTTTCCGACAAGTAACAATCTGTTTGCAAAGGCTCTTCGCCAGATTTCACCAAAACCGCCATCAATGATCACACTATTCAGATTATCAAGGCTATCATAAAATCTCAGGTTTAAGATTGAACTTACCGGATTAGTTACAACCGATTGAACGGAATAAATTTTGACTACTTCGATGAGTTTATCTATTGAGGGCAATTCATCATCAATAATTTCATTTTTTCTATTAAGACTAATCAATAAATCAGAAGCGACTTTTGAATCAGGATGATTTGGATCGCCGAAAGTATGACTATCCCATTGATCATATTTTTTTGCTGCCAGATAAGAGAGAAGCAGTCTTGAATCCAATCCTCCGGACAAACTAAGTGAAAATTTTTTGTCGCTGATTGAAAGAAATTTAATCAAAGACAAGCTAAATAAACTTTGATCAGCTGCGGAATTAAAATCAGGCTGCCAGAGATTTTGCTTAATTGACAAAGAATTGTTTTTTATTGTTGCATTAGCACAAACCAGTCTTTTTACATTTTTAATGAAACTATTTCTTGAAATCTGGTTCTGAAGCAGCCACCTTGAACCAAATTCTTTCAAATCTATTTCCGGTTTAATAAAATATTTAAGCCAATCGATCCTTGTTGTAAATCCAAATCCATCAGGGAGCTTGATAATAAATATTTCCCTTAAACCAAGTTCATCGGTGAAAAATTTGAGTTCGTTATCAGAATATTTTATGACAACGAAATGTCCGTTGACTGAACTGAGATTAATTTGTTTGGGAAGCAAATTGGCATCCCATTCCATATTATCTAGAATTTTGTAAACATTATCTGAAGATTTTAATCCAACTCCAGCCACAGCCCAGCAGGAATCCAATGAGTTTGACTTGAAGAAGCAAGTTTGATTATTTCCTCCGGCGAACAGAATAAGGTTTGAATCTTTAAATTGATAAAGAGGAATATCGGGAGAAGTTATTTTTTGTCGCTCAGTATTTCCAAAATATCCAAATAACCAGCTCATAAGCTCAATAACTATTTTTCAATTTATTCAGTAACTCTTCCGCCGGGCAGAGAAATACCCTTTATTTTTCTGAAGAGCGAAACTGCAAATGAATCAGTCATGCCGGAAACAAAATCAATTATTCTTAATAGTCTTAGATAGAGATCATCGGGAATATCATCGCCAATCCTTCCCGGAAGCAGTGCAAAAACTGATTTATTTTTTGATGAGATTTTCTTTTCGTATGCTTCGTTGTAGGAATCAATGAAAGTATCCAGCAATCCGCCAAGAACTTCGTACCCTGCGACTTCTCTTTCAACCACACTGCGCGCTTTGTAAATTTTTGCAATTGAGATCTCTTTTATCCGGTTCAATGCTTTTGCTCTTTTTATTTCTCCAATCAAATCATCTTCAAATTTTCCATTTAAAATATTTTTTTCTTCATCCAGAAAAGCTTTTGCAAGTTCATTAACAAGTTCACTTATTGCAATTGCCCGTAAATAACCAATCCGGTCTTTTTCATCTTTCTCTGTATAACCTTTTAAAGCTTGCTTATTAATTAACGGTATAAGCATCTCTTCAGTTTCTTTGAAGGGAATCAGACCGAGGCGGAAGCCATCCTCAAGATCCATTACCCTATAACAAATATCATCAGCAGCTTCAACAAGAAATGCCAGAGGGTGACGACACCACCAATAAGTTTTTTCACTTTTAATACAATCGAGTCCTGTTGCTTCTGCGATGACTTTAAATAATTCTTTTTCTGCCTGGAAGAATCCGTACTTTCGGTAAGCCTTGTTCTGTAATGATGAACTTTTAATATTTATCAGCGATTCCCTTGGATATTTTGTTACAGCAGCAAGAGTTGAATGAGTAAGCTGCAATCCTCCATTCACTTTAGGATTTTGAAGTTTAGTGATAATTCTGAAGCCCTGTGCGTTGCCTTCATATTTAACAAGATCCGTCCATTTCTTTTCATCTTTAATTTTTGATTTGAAGTTTTTCCCGTTACCACTTCGGAAATATTCAGCAATTGCATCTTCACCGGAATGACCGAAAGGTGGATTCCCGATATCGTGAGCAAGACAGGCTGCAGCAACTATTTCCCCGAAGTGAAATTTTGTAAACCTTTTATTCAAGACAGGATTTCTTTTTACTACAGTTTCACCAACAAGATTTCCAAGTGATCTACCAACACAGGAGACTTCCAGGCTATGAGTCAACCGTGTATGAACAAAATCACTTTCCGGCAACGGAAAGACCTGAGTTTTATCCTGCAGCCTCCTGAATGCCGGAGAAAAAACTATCCTGTCAAAATCTTTCTGGAATTCACTCCTTCCATCAGATAATTTCTGCTTTACCGGGCGTCTCTCGCCAAGCCGTGAATCAGTTAAAAGCCTTTCCCATTCCAAATTTTATTTCCTTCCTGATTTTCTTTCTAAAATTAAATATAATTTATCAGAAAGACTTTAGATGATTTTTTGAGATTAGCAAAACGTTAGATTATTTTTCTAATGATGAAATCTGTTTCAAAGAACTCACTTGATGATTCTGTTCAATATTTAAAGTCCGTCGGACCCAAAAGAGCTGAATCATTTTCAAATATCGGAATAAAAACTATCCGTGATTTACTCTTTTACTTCCCTTCCCGCCATCTGGATCGAACAACTGTATTAACAGCAGCTAAGGCTTACGGCTATATGATGAATGGATACGATGGTGAACTTACCGTAATCGGAAAAGTGTTTGAGAAAGAAAAGAAACGATTCGGCAAGAAAGAAATTCTTAAAGTTCAGTTCAGGGATGAAACCGGATTCTTCGAATGCGTCTGGTTCCGCGGAACGAAATATTTTTATTCCGTCTTTAATGAGGGAGACGTTTTCGCCATCTCATCAAAACCAGATAAATCAAAGTACGGGGCGCTGCAATTTATTCATCCAGACTTTGATCGAATAAATGAAGAAGAGAAAAACTTCCTGCACACAGGAAAGATCATTCCATTTTACAGAATACCAAAGGAACTAAAATCAGGAAACATCGGTGATTTAAGTTTAAGAAGAATCATCAGCCTTGCGGTTGAGAATTATGTAGACAAGGTTGAAGAAACTCTTCCGGATGAAATTATCAGGCAAAATAAATTAACTTCTCTTCAGGATGCCATCAGGAATTATCATTTCCCTGAATCGCCCGATAAATTAAGTTCAGCACAAAGAAGATTTAAATTTGAAGAACTTTTTTATCTTGAACTGCTTGTCGCCCTCAGGAAGCTTAATTACCAGAGCAAACTGGTAGGAAACAAGATGAGTATTAAGACGAATCTTGTCCAATCATTTTTAAAGACTCTTCCATTTGAACTTACAAAAGCACAGCTGAAGGTATTAGGTGAAATAAAAAATGATCTCCTGTCTGAAAAGCCGATGAATCGACTTTTACAGGGAGATGTCGGTAGTGGAAAGACAATCGTTTCGTTAATTGCAATGTTAATTGCAGTTGATAACGGATATCAGGCTGCAATAATGGCACCCACAGAAATTCTAGCTGACCAGCATGCAAAAAACATTTCAACAATGATGAAGAAACTTCATGATCAATATTCTAAAAAGGAAATTAGAGTTTCTTTGCTTCTCGGAGGTCAAAAGAAATCAGAAAGAGAAAAAAGACTTCAGGAGATTGAGTTACAGGAAGCCGACATCGTTGTTGGGACACATGCACTTTTCGAAGAAAAAGTTAATTTTAAGAATCTCGGTTTGGTGGTGATTGATGAACAGCACCGATTTGGTGTGCGTCAAAGAGCAAAACTTCAAAGTAAAGGAAAAACTCCCGAAGTTCTGGTTATGAGTGCAACTCCAATTCCCAGAACTATATCTATGACCATTTATGGTGATCTGGACATCTCTGTAATCGATGAAATGCCGAAGAGCAGGAAACCGATTAAAACCGTGCTCAGAGGTGAAAGCAGACTTCCTGAGATTTTCAAATTCATAATTGAAAAAAAGAAAGAAGGTTATCAGACATTTATTGTTTACCCTCTGGTCGAAGATTCTGACAAGCTGGAACTGAAAGCCGCAGAAACTTTTTACGAAGAGCTGAGAAATTCCCAACTGAAAAATCTTAACCTGGGATTAATTCACGGAAGAATGAGCTGGCAGGAGAAAGAGGAGAAGATGCTTCTCTTTCTAAAAAAAGAATTTGATGTTCTGGTTTCGACAACAGTGATTGAAGTCGGGATTGACATCCCGGATGCAAATATTATTTTGATCAACGATGCACATCGCTTTGGTCTTTCCCAGCTCCATCAACTAAGAGGAAGAGTTGGAAGAAGTAATAAGCAAGCTTACTGTGTCCTCGTGACGAAGGATGAAATTGTACAGTATAATATACAACTGCGACTCGAACTGGAATATCTTTCAAGCTCAATGTTAGACAAATTTAAATCTGCTATCAGACTTCAGACGATGGTGAAGACAAATAATGGATTTGAAATTGCGGAAACAGATTTAAAAATGCGCGGACCCGGAGATATCTTCAGCACAAAGCAAAGCGGCTTCCCGGATTTGAAGTATGCTGACATTGTTCGCGACGTTGAGTTAATTAGTTTAACAAAGAATATCGCTTTCGACCTTATAAATAAAGACCCTTCTCTTAGTTCGGAAAGCAGCGTTATAATTAGAAAAAATCTTATCAAACATTATTCTGACAACCTTCAGTACGCAAAGATCGCGTAGAAAAATTTTCAATCCGAAAAATATTTTTCCTGTTTCAGCTAATTCATGTAAAAAGTTTTTTCATACTTCGGGGAAATAAATTTTCAAAAACTCATGACCTGTTAGCAAAAGTTTTTTCTCGCCACCGTCTCTCCATGAAAATTTCCATGAAAAAATATTTATAAAAACTTTTTAAAAAATGTTGACTTATATTTTATAAAGATTATATTTGGAACAAAAAAAAATTTAAAGGAGAAAATATTTTATCACCAAGGTTTAATGTACGCTTAGATGTTGCTGTAACATTCAACGTAAAACCAGAAAGTGAAACTTTCCACGAAGACCTTCCCCCTGTTCAGAATTCTCCTCAACATGAATTTCAACCGGCAGTGGATACCTATGCAGAGTGGGATACGTGGGAAACTGTAAACGCTGTTAAAGATGCTATCGGAGAAATTCACAATGTAACTTTGGTTGAAGCTAACAACGATGCTTATCAAAAACTTAATGAATTAAAACCTGATATCGTTTTCAATTTTGCTGAAGGACTTAACGGAGTTAACCGCGAGTCGCACATTCCTGCGATGCTTGAGATGCTTCAGATTCCATATTCGGGATCGGATGCACTTACACTTGGTATTTGTCTGGATAAATCAAGAGCAAAAGAAATTTTAACTTACCATAAGATTCCCAACGCAAAATTCCTGGTTGCCAACCAGATGGAAGATATTTCAAATACCAAATTTGATTTCCCATTAATAGTAAAACCGATATCTGAAGGATCGAGCAAAGGAATTTTTTCCTCATCTTTTGTAAAAAATACCAAAGAACTTGAGGATGAGGTAACTCGAATCCTATTTGCATACAACCAGCCGGCATTGATTGAAGAGTTTCTTTCAGGAAGAGAATTCACCGTTGCGGTAATCGGGAACGGGAATGAGGCGGAAGTTCTTCCTATTATAGAGATTCGTTACGAAGATTTTCCTGCAGATGTTGTTCCTCTTTATTCCTATGAAGCTAAATGGATACTTGATACCAAAGAAAATAATTTCGACGTGTTTGAGTGCCCGGCCAGACTGGATTCTAATCTTGAAAAGAAAATAAAAGATACTGTCCTTAGAACTTACAATGTTCTCAAATGCAAAGACTGGAGCAGAATAGATGTTCGTCTTGATAAAAACGGAGTTCCGAATATTATAGAAATAAATCCGCTGCCAGGAATTATGCCGGATCCAAATGAAAACTCGAGCTTCCCAAAAGCTGCACGTGCAGCAGGAATGGATTACAACCAGATGATCCAGCGCGTTCTTTATTCAGCAGCAAAGAGGTATAACCTCGCATGAAAGAGAACGCAAAGATATTGATCTGCTACAATTCACCAGTCAGCGTCTTTTCTGTTTATAATGGTAAGCGGGATGACGAGTCAGCAAAAGCGAATGACCTATCTGAAAATAATTTTGTTAAAGAACTTGAAAAGGTTGAGCAATCCTTATCAAAACATTTCACTGAAGTGAAATCGCTTGCTGTAGACAAAAATGTACAAAAGGTTATTAATAATATAAACGCATTTAACCCGGATGTTATTTACAACTTTGTTGAATCTGTTGAAGGCATTTCGTCTTATGAGTGGTGTATGGCAGGATTATTTGAATTACTTCGTTACGAAATTACCGGATGCTCGCCCATAACGCTGGGCAACTGTCTGAATAAGGCAAGAGCAAAAGCAATTCTGAAATCAAGAGGCATACTTACTCCTGAATTCAGAACTTTGAAAAAGATTAAAAGATTTACCGAAAAGGAAATAAAATTACGTTACCCGATGATACTCAAGCTGATGAATGAAGATGCAAGCATCGGTATTTCTGAATTCTCAGTGGTAAAAAATTACTCAGAATTGAGAAAACAATTCAGCTTTTTGGCAGAAACTTACAACCAGGATGTCATTCTTGAAGAATTCATTGAGGGAAGAGAGCTAAATGTAGCAATACTTGGCGGTAGAACACTTCCAATTTCGGAAATAAATTTTGCAGGACTCCCGCAGGAATTTCCAAACATCGTAACCTACGATGGCAAGTGGACTGAGGGAAGCGTTTATTATAGTTATACTAAACCAGTATGCCCGGCTCCTCTTCCTGAAAGAATAAAAAAGAAAATACAAAAAACAGCTCTAGCATCGTACGATGCATTGAACTGCAGAGACTATGCACGTGTTGATATCAGGTTGAGCAATGATGGTGTGCCTTATATTATTGAAGTTAATCCTAATCCCGATATTTCATCTGACTCAGGTTTTGCACGCGCCGCGGCAGCAATGGGGATTAGCTATGACGATTTGCTTTACACAATTGCAAACTTTGCATTAATCAGAAAGAAGAAAAATGATTCGCAGGCTAAAGCCGGATGATCCTAAAATAATAGAAGGAATTTTAAGTACAACTCCGAATTTTAGTGATGAAGAGATTAAAGTTGCGATGGAACTTGTGAACATAGTAGCAATGAATCCACAGCAGACGGACTATAATTTATTTGTTTATGAAGAAAATGGCATTATTCTTGGTTATCATTGCACCGGTAAGAGACCGTTGACAGACGGCGTGTATGATCTTTACTGGATTGTAACCAATCCCGAACACGGCAAAAAAGGTATTGGAAAGAAACTTTTAGAGCATGCAGAAAATTTTGTTAATGAAATGAACGGCAGGTGGCTGCTGGCTGAGACATCTTCTAAAGATAGTTACTCTGCTACGAGAAATTTTTATATGCGTAATAATTACAGCATAATTTCTGAAATAAATGATTTTTATTCCAAAGGCGATGGTATGATCGTCTTTGGAAAATATTTCAATCACAAGAATAACTGAGGAACTATCATGGAACTTTGGCAGGAAATGGTAAGGGACAGTGTACACACTGTAGACCATGTCGTGGAGAAATTCGGTATCGACCGCAAAACGGCGGAAGATCTGGATGAATTTTTCCAGGCTCGTATCAATCCTTACTATTTAAGTCTGATCCGTTATCCCGGCGACCCAATCTGGCTTCAATGCGTTCCGGCAAAAGTAGAGCTGGAAGACTTTGATGCAGAAGAAGACCCACTTCACGAGGACGAAATGAGTCCCGTTCCGAACATCACTCATCGTTATCCCGATCGTGCACTTTTTCTTGTTACAAGCCAGTGTGGTATCTATTGTCGTTTCTGTACTCGTAAAAGAAAAGTCGGTGACTACGAGAAAATTTCAATGAAAGGTCTCGAAAGCGCATTCACTTATCTTGAACAACATACTGAGATAAGAGATGTGATTCTTTCCGGCGGCGATCCGTTGATGCTCACTGACACAATGCTCGAGAAAATTCTACAGCGATTACGCGAGATCAAACATATTGAAATCATCAGGCTCGGAACACGAATGCCCGTTGTTCTTCCACAAAGAATTACAACGAAACTTGTCAATATGATAAAGAAGTATCATCCGATATATGTCAATACTCATTTCAACCATCCATGGGAAATAACTCCCGAAAGTTCCAAGGCATGCGAAATGCTGGCTGATGCCGGTGTTCCGGTTGGCAACCAGATGGTAATTATGAAAGGTGTTAATGATGACCCTGCAGTAGTGAAAGAACTGATGCAGAAATTATTAAGAATAAGAGTCAGACCATACTATATGTATATGGCGGACGAGACAAAAGGTGCAAACCATTTCCGGACTTCTGTTGAAACAGGATTAAGAATTGTAGAAGCATTACGTGGCCACACAAGCGGTTTGGCTATTCCGCATTTTGTAATTGATGCACCCGGCGGTGGTGGAAAAATTCCATTACTTCCGAATTATGTTCTGCATATGGATGAAGAGGAAATCATTCTCCGGAACTTCCAGAATAAGGTTTACAGATATAAAAATTATTCCGATAAAAATAATCCCGAAGGCTTCGGAAGTAAGCCGTCAAGGTCCGGCCCTGACGGAAAAAAGAAAACCAATGGAAAGAAGCAAACAAAACCGGGCTCTAACGGAAAACCTGAAAGAAAAAAAGTTGAGGAACCTGTTTTAGAAGAAGCCTGATCCATTAAAAAATAAATTAATATTAAAATGCCATCCCGTTAAGGATGGCATTTTTTAATACTGGCTATCATAAAAATATTCTTAGTTATTACTGATTTCATTGACTAAGAACAAATTTTTTAGGCAACCGTTTGCTGAATTTTGTAATCATTTCAGGTACGTATCTGTTTATAAAGATTATTGCTACAAATGGCAAAAGCAGAATAATTTACAAAGCTGCTATTAAATTATTCTTTAAAATAATATTGTCCATCACTTTGCAGAATTTACTAGGCAACGAGCAGCAAGTAGAAAAGTTTGTAACAAATCTAACCGACAAACAGGAAAATAAAAGAATTAACAATTAGCTCTGCAATAATTCAACGACCGCCGTCAAATATCTTCCTGCCGAATATCCTACTTATTTTGCCGAAAAAACCAATTACCAGCCGAAATTCATCAGAATAATCCAAATAAAATTATTAGTTGGCTTGGAGTGAAATTTTTTTATAGTTTTAACAAGCTAGAATTCAAATAAAATATGAAGTATTTAAAAACTCATTTCATCAGCCGACCAATCTTTTTAATAACCATAATTACAAATTTTTTTAGAGGCAGCAATGTTACAAAATATCTCAAGGCGTAAGTTTTTAGCCAGCAGCTCTAAAGGATTGATTGCCGTTGCATTTATTCCCCCATTTCTGCGCGGTAATTTGAATTTAGCTCTGACTGATTCAGATGGAACCAATCTGAAACTATCCGATTATTATAATCGCTTTGGTGTAACGGAAAAAATGCTTCAAAGTGTATTCACGGAAGCTTTATCCAGAGGCGGTGATTATTGCGACATTTATTTCGAACACAAAATTGCGAACTATATCGGACTCGAGGATAAAGAAGTTAACCGTGCATATTCCGACATTTCCTTCGGCGTTGGAATTAGAGTATTAAAAGGCGACCAAACTGGTTATTCTTTCACCGAAGAGATTACTCCTAATTCAATGAAGTTAGCTGCGCAAACTGCGGCAAACATTGCCAGCGGAAGTAAAACAGTTGGTCCGATTGAATTTAAATTGAGAAGTTCACACGATTATTATCCAATCAAAACTTCCTGGGAGAATGTTTCTATAAATCAGAAAATTCCTTATTTACAAAAAATTAATGATAAGGTTTTTGCGGAAGATCCACGCGTAATCAAAGCAAATATTTGGTTTACAAACGAGACTTCATATATGCTTTTAGTAACTTCGGAAGGTGTTGTGACTTACGATTATAGACCAATGGGACAAATCTCCGTATCTGTTAATGCTGAACAGAATGGAAAACGAGAGCAGAACTATTTCGATCTTTCCGGAAGAAGAGGTATAGAATTTTTCACACCTGAAAACATTGACAGACTAGCAAAAGAACCCGTGAGAAGAACAGTTGCACTATTTGATGCAGTGAAACCCGAAGCTGGAGAAATGGAAGTTGTTCTCGCAGCTGGAAGCTCCGGCATTTTATTGCACGAAGCTATTGGTCACGGAATGGAAGCTGACTTCAATCGCAAAGGTGTTTCTATTTTTTCTGATAAGATAAACAAACCAGTTGCCGAAAAATTTGTTTCAATTGTTGACGATGCAACCAATCCAAATATAAGAGGATCGTTAAACATAGATGATGAAGGTAACTCAACGGGAAATACTTACTTAGTTGAAAACGGTATTTTGAAAAGTTACCTGCATGACAGAATCAGCTCCCAACATTACAATGTTAATCCAACTGGAAGCGGCAGGCGAGAATCATTCCGTCACGTACCGCAGCCGCGAATGCGAAACACGTACATGCTGCCTGGTCCTCACAAGAAAGAAGAAATCATTTCAAGTGTTAAAAGGGGTATTTACGCTGAAACCTTTACTAATGGTCAAGTATTTATTGGCGCCGGTGATTTTACTTTCTATGTCAAATCTGGTTTCTTGATTGAGGATGGAAAACTTACTAAGCCAATTAAGGATATAAACATTATCGGGAATGGACCTCAAGTTCTTAAAGATATAGTTATGGTAGCTGATGATTTTGAAATGGCCGAAGGCGGCTGGACTTGCGGCAAAAACGGTCAAGGTGTTCCAGTTTCGATGGGCTTGCCTACTGTCAAAGTATCAAAAATTACAGTCGGCGGCGTTAATTCTTAATTAAATATTTTGATCAACAGTCGTTATCTACTGCATAACGGTTAAAAAATAAAGGTTTAAAAAATGAAGACCAAAGAAAGAATAGAACTTGCCAAATGGGCAGTTGATTATTGTTTAAAATCCGGTGCTGATGAGTCAGGCATCGCAATATCCAACAGCAGAGATATTGAAATTCAATACCGGGACAAAAAACTTGAAAAACTTCAGGAATCAGTTCAAAACTCACTTGATTTGCAGATTTATGTCAATCACAAGTATTCGTCACATTCAACAAGCGATTTGAGAAGGGACGAGTTAAAGAAATTTATTGAAGAAGCAGTATCCGCAACAAAATACTTGTCAGAAGATCAATTCAGAAGTCTGCCAGATACAAAATTATATCCCACAAAATTGGATTTAGATCTTAAAATAAAAGATACGCATTATGATAAAATTGAATCTGATGAAAGAGTGAAAATTGCATCTGAAATAGAAAAAGAAGCTATGTCAGTCAGCAATAAAATCATTTCAACAACTTCAGGCTACTATGATACTTATTATGAAAATGTTCGCATCCATAGCAATGGATTTGAAGGCGAATCTAGCGGAACAGTATTTTCTGCAGGAGCTCAAGTAACGGTAAATGATGAGGGCGGCGGGCGGCCTGAAGATTGGTTTTACGCTTCAACGCATTTTAAAAATGAAATTCCTTCACCAGAAATTCTCGGAAAAGAAGCGGCAAAAAGAGCATTAAGAAAAATCGGTCAAAAGAAAATTGAATCAGGCAACTACATGATGCTTGTTGAAAACCGTACCAGTGCACGCTTGTTGTCTGTTTTCAGCGGTGCAATAACCGCACGATCCATCCAGCAAAAAAGTTCTTTTCTCGATGGTATGCTTGATAAAAAAATTGCTTCCGAGAAGCTTACTGTGATAGATAATCCCTTCCTGGAAAAAGGCATGGGTTCACGTTTGTTTGACGGAGAAGCTATAGCCGCTAAGAAAAGAGTGGTTATTGATAAAGGTATTCTAAAATGTTACCTAGTAGACAATTACTACGGCAAAAAGCTTGGCTGGGAACCAAACGGAGGATCAGTTTCAAATGTTGTGCTTGAGTACGGCGGTAAATCCTTTGAAGAATTACTAAAGACAATTGATAAAGGAATTGTAATTACAGGATTCATTGGCGGAAATTCCAATTCAACAACTGGTGATTTTTCTTTTGGTATTGTCGGGCTATATGTTGAAAAAGGACAAATTATTAAGCCGGTCAACGAAATGAATATTTCTGGAAATGCTAGGGAAGTTTGGAATCAATTGATTGAAGTTGGAAATGATCCTTATGTTTATTCGTCATGGCGAATGCCATCATTACTTTTTGATGGAATTCAGTTCAGCGGGATTTGATTTTTTTATTTGAAGAGACATGGCATCCCATGTCTCTTCATTACTAAACATTAAATTGTTTTTTCTTAACCGTAACCTTATCCAACATTTTCATATTCACTTGAACACCAATACCAGATTTGGTTAGAACATCCATAGTTCCATCTTTATTAATAAGAAATTCCGGCTCAACAATATCTTCTTTGTAATAACGTTTGCTTGCAGAAATATCTCCAGGTAAAGTAAAGTTTGGTAGCGAAGCAAGCGCAACATTTTCTGCTCGTCCAATTCTGCTTTCTGACATTCCGCCGCGATAGGTTGAATGTATGACTGAATGATTTGAGCCGTAGGCTCATCAACCTCTGGCTGAGTATAATCTGATATTATTCAATGCCATCCCGAATAAGGATGGCATTTTTATTTTACCTCTCCCTGTTTCCCTCTACTTATTAAGGAGAGGGATTAAGGGAGAGGTTTTTTATTTCAGAAATATCATTTTTTTAGTGCTGATGAAGTTTCCTGCTCTTAGTTGATAGAAATACACTCCGCTTGGTAGCTTTGCTGCGTTGAATTCTACAGTATGATATCCCGATTCTTTTTCTTCATTTACTAATTCAAAAAATTTTTCACCTTTAATATCATACAATGAAATATTCACAAATGATTTTTCAGGCAACGAATACTTTATTATTGTAAACGAATTAAAGGGGTTGGGAAAATTTTGAAATAATTCAAATTCTAAAGAGACTAAAAAATAAATTTCTATTTCTTTACTGTAATTATATGAACCGTCAAAGTCTGTTTGCTTAAGTCTATAACTATAAATTCCTGACTCAATTAAAATATCTTTGTATGAATAGTAATTAATTTCCGTAGAGTTTCCTTTACCTTCAATAAAATCTAAATCAATCCATTCCTGCTCATTCTCTTTTTTTCTTTGTATGTAAAAACCTCTGTTATTAGTTTCGGTAGCAGTTGTCCATTGCAGATATGTTTCATTTTCATTTAACCTACCTTCAAAGTTTATTAACTCAACTGGAACTGACAAATCATAATATTTGACAATCCATCCCATTTCACCGGAAAGATATCCTGTATTGATATGAGTGAGAAATAACTTAAGTCGCCAGTCCGGGCCCTCCAATTCAGGAAATTCTACCCAGTTCTCTCCTCTGTTTGTCGTTCGGAAAACTTTGCTACCAGTGATAAAAATATTCATTGAGTCATATGAAGTAAAGGTACTCTGCCCAAGCCCTGTATCTAAAGAATCTAAAGACCATGTATTCCCACCATTTACAGTTTTGTACACATCATTAGATTTTGTACAAAACCCTAAGGAATAGCTTGAAAAATATATGTCTTTGATAGAATATAGGTTCAAATTTATCTGCTCTATCCACGTATTTCCCCCATCGGTAGTTTTATACGGCTGCTTATTTGTAACTGCCGTCCAACCTATTAATGAATCAATAAAAAAGATACTATTAAAGATTGCATTTATTCCTGCATCAAGTTGAATGATCCAATTATCACCACCGTCATTAGTTTTGAAAATTCTTCCATCAGATGAAACTGACCATCCTAAATTTGAATTTAGAAAAAATATTTTACTGATTGTTCCTATTGTATCAGTGAGTCCAATTATATTTGTTCTATACCAACTCAGTCCGGAATTAGATGTTTTAAAAATTTTTAATGAGGTGGTCCCTATAAATCCAGTAATACTATCAGAAAATGCCATAGCATCCATTGAATAAATTTCATTATAAGGAAAAGTTAACAGAGTGTCTAATGTATGTCCGCCATCATTTGTTGTGTAAATGAGATGACTACTATTCATAAATCCAACTTGTTCATCCTTAAAATAAACATTAAGGAAATCAGCATTTACAATTGTTCTTTTCCAGCTTTCACCTTCATTTGTGGTTTTTGCAAGAAGCATTTTACCTCCGGTAACAAAACCTTTTTCTTCTGTTGGGAAAGATAAGTTTGTTGTCAATACTGTTGAACCTTTCTGATCCAAGTCATTAATTTTATACCAACTAACACCTCCGTTAGTAGATTTATAAAAACCGCCAGAGGATGCCAAGAATCCCTTTGTATCATTTATAAATTTTATTTTATTTATTTCTGTTGCACTTATTCCTCCTCCTCCAGTATACAACCAGTTATTTCCGCCATCGGAAGTATAAACAACTTTTCCTGCGAAGCCCCCTGCAGATGCTCTGAGAGTATCAAGGGTAAAAATTGTGTAAATGCTTCTTGTGTCTCCAGCTTGTTGAATTATCCAGTTTCCGCCGCCATTCGTTGTCTTCAACACTATTCCCGAACTGCTGCATATATAGCCAAATTCATTATCAAGAAAACTTAAATCCCAGTAAGGTGCAGTTGGGAAGGGCATTGATTGCTGAATCCACGTATAACCTCCGTCCACTGTCTTGAGTGAAGCACCTCCTTCGCCTACTATTCTGCCTATCTGCTCCGTTATCATCTGCATATTCCATAGGTTTCTTGTTGTTGGACTTGACAACTGGCTCCACGTTTCTCCTGCATCTTCGGAGATAAGGATTATTCCTCCGTCTCCTGCTGCTATTACTCTTTGTCCGTTGTTTACTGCAGAAACAGTTCTCAGTGTGTTTCCAACTCCGCTTTCATACCAAATCCACTTTCCTCCTGAGTTAGTCGTCTTTATAATTGCACCGCCCTCACCAACTGCCCAGCCGGTATCTGCATTTACAAAATGCACTCCCCAATAATCTACTCTTGGTATTAATGGATGAACCTCTGTCCAGATTCCTGTTGACTGAAGTGGAAATAGTGATTGCTCACGGGTTAACTGCGGTTGGAAAGTTCTTTCTTCTTGTTGCGCATAGTCCAAGGAAGGAGATAAAAAGGAAGCAAGAAGAAGGGTGAGAAGAAAATTAACTTTCAGGGATTTTGTGCTATGCATATAAATACCCTTAATTATTTTTGTTTTAAACTTAGGAAATTAATTTTAGAAAAACGAGCGTGTAAAGCTTAAGAAATGTTGCTTTTACCCTTCCCTTCAGAATTCATTTTATTTACGCGTACATCAATTCCCCACAGAAGCTTTTTACGGAGTGTTCCAAAGTAAGTTGTCAGCGAAGTTTTAATAAGCTTTAACGGACGGTCACTTTTCTTGATTATTATTTCTAGCGGCGGCGGAAAATTATAAACACGTTGCCCATCGCAGCTAACCTGCACACCTTTGTGAGGAGAATTTGCTTTTAATTTTATTACCTGCTCGCTCGATAGTACGATTGGTTTAACGGTTAAGCTGTGCGGAGAAATTGGTGAAAGAGTTATTGCTTTTGTGGTTGGTGCAACAATCGGTCCGCCGACAGAAAGAGAATAACCTGTAGAACCGGTTGGAGTTGCTATTATTAATCCATCTGCAGAAAAAGTAGTAACGTATTCATCATCAACCCAGGCAGTAATCTCAATCATTTTTGGCCAGCCGCCTTTTTCAATCACAAGATCGTTTACTGCAATCAGCTCACCTGTTTGATGACCAATACAAACACCAGTGAGAACCATCCGCTCTTCGATTGTGTATTTCTTTTTCTTCAAAATATCAATCACGCTATCCATCTGCGCAACATCTGTTTCAACAAGAAAGCCAAGCTTGCCGAGATTTAATCCTAAAACGGGTTTATCGTAAGTGTGCGCTTTGTAGGCTGTGGCGAGCATCGTCCCATCACCGCCAATGGAAATAATAACATCGCTCTTCTTAAAAATCTCATTGTCCCCTGTAAGAAAAGATTTTCCGGATTTAAGCTTTAACTTTCCCCCGGATTCAGAGATGGATTTTGTTAAAAGATAGTCTATCTGCTTCTTTTTAAGTTTAGACGTGAATGAAGAGACAACATCCAGAATATTCCCCTTGGTAGTATTTGCAATGATTCCAATTACCATCTGGAGTTATGCTTTCTCCGCAGTTTTTTCTTTTTCACCGCTGCTTTTCTTTTTATCCTTATCAACCTCATCGACATAATTGAGCTTAAGGTCTTTAAGACTTTCAATCAGAAACTTTTCTTCATACTCTGAAAGATTTCCTTTTGTTTTTGCTAGAAGCATATCGAGAGTGTCAATGTAGATTTTGGCGTGTTCCAGATTACGTTCTACTCTATCTGTAACCGGATTCTTTATTTTGCCCATCGACATCATCGCAATCTGCTGATTCTGAATGATGAGCTGCATAAAAAGAATGTTATGATTAGCATCCATCATAGTTTTCCTCCCTGATTTATTTTATTATTTAACCCGTTAGATAGATTTAAAATACTTTATTATACAAGTAAAAAATTATTAGCTCACAGGTTTAACCCGTTAGATATTAATCGCTTGTAGTGATTTTATTAATTGATTTATCTAACGGGTTAAACTTACAATTTTTTATGAAAAGAAACTTTGCTCTGAACAGTATGCCTCTTTCAAAAGACAAACTGATTTACATATTATTTAAGGTTGAAAACATAAAGGTTTTCTGTTTTATCAGAGACTATGTACATCTTCGTTCGGGCTTTGTTGAGCGTAATACCTTCCGGCTGGGTTATTTTAATTTTAAATTCCTCAATGGGATTTCCAGATAGATCTGTTTTAAATATTCGCTGGCTCTCATCACTCAATATCCAGAGAGTTTTATCAACTGCATCAAAATAAATCCCGGACACATCTTTTGAAAAATTAAGAGTGTCTCTCGTCAGTTCATTCAGATTTTCATCAAGCGTTATGAGAAGTCTTGGTTTCTTTTCATTCAATACAAAGAATTTTTTTTCCTCCGGATCGTAACTTATCCCTTCAAGGCCATTATTCAATTCTCCTTCGAGGTCAAGTTTTGCTCGTTTCAATTCTACTCCGGAAATATCAAGAATAACAACCTCTCTGGTTCTCTCTAAAACTACGGCTAGTGTGCTGTCATCAATTACCGTAATTCCTTCAAGATCTTCACCATCAACTTTAAAGCTTTTAGCTAATCTTCCCCAACTATCAATAAGATATACTTTGCTATTTTCATCACTCACAACCCAGAATCCTTTCTCATCAAAGCTGAGAGCAAGTCCTGAAGGTTCGGGGACCGGAATTTTTTCAGCTACTGAGAAAGATAAAGTTTTAATCGAATTTTCTGTCTTTTCATTGCTGCAGGAAGAGCAGAGTGCCAGAATTAATAAAACGCTTAAATAGATTATTTTGGGCATTAAGTAACTCAAATTATTTAAAAATCTTAAAAATCCTGCGACAATATAATCTTTTAATTTACATTTAGAGATTATTGCTTAGCGAACAAAAATAATGTACTATAATACCAGTGTGTTTTTAATATTTTGGATTGTATTGGGGATGCTTAAAAAATAATCACAAAAGAGCAAGAAGGAGGAATTTCTACATATGATGTCCAAAATAGCAACAATCTTTGGGATTGTTATTGTGCTTTGCGTTATCGTTTTCGGGTTTGTTTTCTTTGAGCCATTCTTCACAGAAGAAGTAATTGAAATTAAGGTAATTAATAAGGAAAGATGGACCGGAGAAAGAGGAAGATATTTTATTTTCACCGATAAAGAAGTTTTCGTGAACGAAAATAACTACTATCACAATAACAAAACAAACGCCGATGAACTCTACAAACTATTTAATAGAGGAGACACTTATAAAGTAAAAGTTGTTGGTTTCTACATCGCTTTCCTTCCACGTTTCCGAAACATCCTTAACATAATGGAAAAGAAGGAAACAAATTTTCCTGTTCCTCAAGATTTTTAGTTTGAAAGGTTTGAACATAATTATCTTTTCGATGGTTCATCCGGAAATCGGCTAACAGTTGTACTTTATATCAAATATTAGCACAAATAGTGGAACACACTTTTAATGAAATACGGGATATAATCTGGGGAGTTCCGCTAATTGCTTTGCTGGTGGGAACCGGCATCTACCTGACATTTCTGCTAAAGGGTTTACAATTCAGAAAACTTTATCATTCACTCTGGCTTGCGCTTGTTAAAAGAAAAGAAGATAATTCCGAAGGAGATATTTCACATTTCCAGGCCTTGATGACTGCTCTTGCAGCAACCGTTGGAACAGGAAATATTGCCGGAGTTGCTACGGCTATTGCTATTGGTGGACCAGGTGCATTATTCTGGATGTGGATAACTGGTTTGTTTGGTATGGCTACAAAATATGCTGAGGCCGTGCTCGCTGTTAAATACAGGATAAAAGATAAGAACGGAAATATGAGTGGCGGACCGATGTACTATCTGGCCAACGGAATGAATCTTAAATGGCTTGGAGCTTTGTTCGCTGTGTTTGCGGCAGTTGCTGCTTTCGGAATTGGAAATATGGTTCAGTCAAACTCAGTTGCTGATGCAGTAAAATATTCATTTAATCTTCCTGTGGAAATAACAGGAATTATTCTTGCACTTGCAACTGGTCTCGTTCTGCTAGGTGGTATAAAAAGTATCGGGAAAGTTGCTGGTATTTTAGTCCCGATTATGGTGATCTTTTATTTTCTTGCTGCGCTTTTTGTAGTAATTATTCATATCGATCAAATACCTTCAGTAATAAGCCACGTACTTGTTGAAGCATTTACTGATACGGCTGCAGCCGGCGGATTTGCAGGTGCTACTATTATGCTGACAATCAGAAGCGGAATTTCAAGAGGTGTGTTCTCTAATGAATCCGGTTTAGGCAGTGCGCCAATTGCTGCTGCTGCTGCACAAACAAAACATCCCGTTACACAGGCACTTGTTTCAATGACACAAACTTTTATTGACACAATTATCATCTGTTCAATGACAGGTTTTGCAATTCTTGTTAGTGGTGTCCTTCCAACCGGATTAACAGGCGCAACACTTACGCAAAAAGCTTTTGAAACTGCCCTGCCCGGTGAGTGGGGTGGAATAATCGTTTCTATCGGTCTCATCTTCTTCGCTTATTCAACAATCCTTGGCTGGAGTTACTACGGAGAAAAGTCCGTTGAGTACTTGCTGGGTGAAAAATCTGTTAAGCCTTACCGCCTTCTTTTTGTTTTTATGGTTTTTGTTGGTGCTATAGTCAAATTAGAATTAGTCTGGACTTTTGCCGATATTATGAATGGACTTATGGCCTTGCCGAATCTCATCGCTCTGTTAGGATTAAGCGGTATTGTTGCAGCAGAAACACGGAATTATTTTAACAACTCAGATTAGTTCTCCGTTTTTCAACAATCATTTGCCTCAGTCAATAATCAATTATCCTTCATCAACATATCCAATTAATAGAAAATAATTTTCATAATTGAGAACCATTGCACTTTATTAACTAAAAATTCTAAATAATTCTAAGATTTTCGAACAATAAAAATATATTTGCCATTTGGCTCATCGTTAAATAAAGGCATAATATTTGTCTTTTTTATACTGCTCTATAACTCGATCACAAATAAAACAGGAACTTTACAATGGCTTACTTTATAACAGATGATTGCATTGATTGCAATGCTTGTGAAATTGATTGCCCAAATAATGCTATTTATGCTGGCGGGGCTCCTTATGAATTACATGGACAAGAATACCCGGCTCTTCATGATACTCATACATATATTGCTTATGACAAATGTACCGAGTGCGTTGGTTACTACGATGAACCGCAGTGTGTAATTGCCTGCCCTAGTGAAGCAATAATTAAAGATCCTAACCGCGTTGAAAGCAATGAAGAGCTTTTAGCAAAAAAAGAAAAATTAGGGACAACACTGAAATAATATTTTTCAAGAAGGCTGTTTCAACAAACTATTGTTGCTTACCTGCTCTTACAGTGCTAGTAACTTATCTGCAAAGGGGGTAAGGGGAAAATTGGGACCACAAAATCCGGGGCAGCACTGAATTAAGAATGATGAAACAGCCTTTACTATTTTAAATTAAAAAACTCACCGCAGCTTTAATATAATAGTAAGTCATCATTGCTGATGCTGCAAACTTGAATGCAATCATAAGCAGACTGCTGAAAAATGTTACCATACCGACTTTCATAGCTTCGGAACTATTCTTCCCCGCAATCAACTCACCGATTATTGCACCGGTCAATAAACCTGCTATCATCCCGAACGGCGGAAAAAATATTATCCCTATAATCATTCCTATCACAGAACCCCAGATACCATAGCTGCTTGCCCGAAATTTCTTAGCACTCCATAGCGGAAAAACATAATCGAGTATTATTGTCAGGATTGTGATAATACTCCAGACGATATAAAAGTTTAACGAATATGTTCCGCCGGTTGCAATTTCCAGAAGGATTAGTGAAATTAAATTGAGCGGTGGTCCGGGAATGACTGGAACAATGCTGCCGATTAATCCGATAAGAGAAATAATAAGTCCAATAATAATCAGAATTATCTCCAGCATTTACTTCTTTTGTTTGGTTTTCGGTTTCTCTTTCTCTTCACAATATTCTTTTACAACCTGGTAAGCATCAAACAGGCCGAGTTCTCCGGCTTTGTTAAAATCATCGCATGCATTGCCTTTCATATTCAGATTGGCATAACAAATTCCACGGTTATAATACGCCGTCGCATCTTTTGAATTGAGAGAAATTATATAAGTATAATCAACAGCAGCGGAGAGAAATTCATTCATCCCGATTCTTGCCTCTGCCCGTGAATAATAAAGTGACGAATTGTCTGGCTCAATCACAATTGCATTAGTATAGTCGATAGCGGCATCTGAAAATTTTCCAAGCCGAAAATATTCGTCTCCCCTATTCTTATATGCCAAAACATTTTCAGGGTCATTTGAAATGGCAGAAGAAAAATCTTCAATAGCAGATTGTGAATCTCCCAGGTAAGAAAATAAAAGACCCCTGTTAATAAAATATTTGTAATTGGTAGAATCTAAACTTAAAGCTGTGGTATAATCTTCAACTGAGCCGGGAAAGTCTTCGATAGATTCTCTTGCATAAGCACGATTGAAATAGATCTGAGCATTCGTAGAATCAAGAACTTCAGCATAATCAAAATCAAAGATTGCGCTATTATAATTTTGACAGGATATATTTGCCAGGCCCCTATTAATGAAGTAATCAACTTTGGTTTTATCGAGAGTTATCGCTCGTGAATAATCATCAATTGCATCTTTACAGCTATCGAGCTGCATAATTGCTTTTGCACGGTAAAAGTATAACTCTGCATTTCCAGGATCTTCCTTTATCGCATCTGTGAAATAAGTAATTGCTGTGCGATATTGCTCATCATCATAACTCTCAATTCCTTTCAGGAACAATTCATTCTTAACAGGCAGGCAAGCCGTAATAGAAAGAATTAATAGCAAATAAAACAATATGGTTTTCTGTTTGACCGAAAAATTCTGAGACATAATTAAAAGTTTGTTCTTAAACGATTATTCATTTGTGGAAATTTAACTCATTATCAGCAAGAATTAAAAACAATTAATGCTATTTTTTGTAAGTGTTTTTTCTAAAATGATTATTTCCTCAATCAATAAACAATTTAGGGTTACAATGGATTTAATATTACTTATTACCGGCATTGTTCAGATATTCCTTTCATTGCTGATAGCAGTAACACTTGTCTACCTTTCATCAAAAATATTCAGAAAGATGATCAGCGGCATAAACGAAACTGAAGAGCTGAAGAAAAATAATGTTGCAGTTGCAATTTTGAACGGTTCAATTGTGCTGGCACTGATACTTGTAGTGAAGAAATCAATTGAATCCGCAATAACAATTTTCGGTAACATTCTTCGTAATCCGGATGCTGTATTATCAAGCTACATCCAATCAGCACTGATTATGCTGGGACATATTCTTCTCGGTGGAATAATTGCTTTTACATCCATTTACGCTGCACTTCAGATATTCATCTGGCTGACTAAAGATCTTGACGAACTCAAAGAAATAAAAGAGAACAACACCGCAGTTGGAATTTTGCTCGGGATAATAATCGTTTCGATGGCACTGCTGCTTCAGCAGGGAGTTGATACTGTCCTCAACGCTCTAATTCCCTTTCCCCCGGTTTCATTAATTGATATCGGATAGAATTATTACTGAAAATCTGTAAATATAATTTCAAATGAAATCGGGCTGCATAAAAAAATCTTTCTTCGGATGCTCGGCTGTATTTCTTTTCTTCTTTGTTATCATAATTCTGCTTCTTATTTCAGCACAATTGCCGGAAATTGATTTTACCTCACCCGAAACAGTAAAACGTGAATACACAATTGAGTATGATAGTCTGACCAATGAAAAATTCATCAGCTCATCATTCAACTGGAAGCTTGTTGATAACAGACTTAGAAAAAGGGAATTCGATATCAGTTTCAGATTGCTGGAAAAAGATGTTAAGGAAGCAATGGATTATATCGAAAAGATAGCCTCAATGAGCTATAAAGAACTTGGACTGGAAAGGAATTATTCCGACCCAATTACTGAATCTAGAGTTGTCTGGGCTGAAGTCTATCGGAGAATTTATTACCAATCTTCTCTTCAGATGAAACTGATGCTTGAAGGTTTCAATAAAATATTTGTTGAGGAAAATTTTGATTTGAGAGACAGAGTCCATTTTGTAATCACCTTTGTGCAAAACATAAAATACGAAAGGCCGGGAGGTGTGCTCGATCTCTTTCCACCGCTCGGTACGATTGCTTACCGATTTGGCGATTGTGATTCAAAGGCATTATTGCTTTATGTTATTCTGGAGAAGATGGGAGTTGACTGTGCAATGCTTTGGAGCTATAATTACAAACATGCTATGCTTGGGATAAAAGTAAATGGCCGGGGAAATTTCTTAACTGCTAACGGGAAGAAATATTATTTCCTCGAAACGACTTACCCAAATTGGAATATCGGCGAAATCCCTCCCGAGTTCAATAACATAAAGTTCTGGTTCATTTCTGAGATAGATGCTGGTTATCAAAAAGACAACGGATCAGATGAAACAGAAACCAGAAGAGATATCAGGCCGTCGCCGGCAATACCAGAATAAGAAAGCCCCTCTCCATCTCTCCCCCAAGGGGAGAGTGAAAAACTTCTAACTTCAACATTCGCCCTTCTAAATGACGAGGTCCCGTCCAGACTTTGTTCGGACGGATTAATCGTTGTTCATTATTTAAAATAATATCGAATATCGAATATCGAATATCGAATATCGAACACTGAATAATGAATATCGAAATTATTTATCATCATAGTGTCTCAGTATTTAAAACGGATTGGTCGCCCAGACAGTAACTTCAGGAATAAATCCTCTGTCATCCATTTCAAGTGTTGAAACAATTGTTTGTGCTATTTCAAATCCGCGAAGCTTGTTTGAAACTTCTTTTCGTTCTTTTCCTTCGTCATCACCGAATGCTGTAAGCACTTCGCTTGGATTTATAAGGATAACTCTAACATTATATTTTCTTAATTCAGCCTGCCAGCATTGTGTCATTCCGCGAAGAGCAAATTTGGAAGAAGCATAAACAGTTCCGTCTGCAAAACCTTTGGTTCCAGCCGTTGAGGATATGTTAACAATGTTTCCTGATTTCTGCTTCTTAAAAAGATTTGATGCATACTTTGCCATCATAGCTGCACCAAAAACATTCACTGAGTAGACTTTCATAAAATCTTCAAGCTCTAGATCGAAGACCTGATGCCATTTGCCTCCGATGCCTGCATTATTAATCAGGCAATCCAGCTTTTTGAATTCCTTTAGAAACTCATCATAAGTTTTTTTGATATCTTCTGGCTTACCAGCATCAGCGTGAATTGGAAAGGCGCCCAATTCGTTTGCTGCTTTTTCAAGTCTGGATTTATTCCTGCCTGTTATCGCAACTTTCCCACCCTTTTCAATCAAGAGTTTTGCTGTTGCTTTTCCAATTCCCAGACTGCCGCCTGTTACAAGGAATGTTGAGTCTTTAATCTGCATTTTGTTCCTCAAATTGTTTATTAAATATTAATTCCAAGATATAGATAAATCTTCAAATCGTTTCACTCAAAGATGCCAAAATATTTTATTTTAAAGAGCTCACTATTCAGCCTCTACGGGGTTCTTTAATTGGGAGTGATTTACTAATCCTACAAATATTCAGTTCCTCCGGAACTGGTTCTGGAATTCCGTAGGAATTTAATGTTTGTAGAAAGTGTAACAGCAAGCACAGAACAGAACACCGTAGGGTTCAATATTTCAACTATTAGAAATTATTCCTCTAAAGCCTGATAATTCCATTCATCAAAATAAAATTGTATTACTTGTCATGTATCTATTATTTTTGTTATGCAGTTTCATATAGAAAATCAAAAACGAATCGTTTCTTTCCACAAAATATAATCAGGTGTTATAATGACTAAAAAATTACTCTTCATTCTGTTCATCATTTCTTTGTTTAGCTCTCCCTTTCTTTCACAGGATAAAGAAGAAGACAAGAGTCCATACAAATCTTCAACTTTCAACGGATTGAAATTCAGATCACTTGGTCCTGCAGTTACTTCCGGCAGAATAACTGACTTTGCTGTTAATCCAAATAACATTCACGAGTACTATGTTGCAGTTGCCTGCGGAAACGTGTGGAAGACAACAACTTCAGGAACGACCTGGGAGCCAATATTTGATACCTACGGCTCGCATTCAATCGGATGTGTTGCTATTGATCCGAACAATCCCCACGTTGTTTATGTTGGAACGGGAGAGAACAACAGTCAGCGAAGTGTTTCCTGGGGTGATGGATTATATCGTTCAGAAGACGGAGGAAAAAGTTTTAAGAATATCGGTCTGAAAAAATCTGAACACATTGCAAAAATTCTTTTTGATCCGAGAAACTCTAAATTAATTTATGTTGCTGCGCAAGGTCCTTTGTGGGGTCCCGGTGGCGACAGAGGTTTGTATAAATCAACAAACTATGGCGCAACCTGGGATTCAGTTCTTTACATAAGTGAAAATACAGGTGTTACAGATGTTGTTATGGATCCGAGAGACCCCGATGTTCTTTATGCAGCATCATACCAGAGAAGAAGACACGTCTGGACATTACTGAACGGTGGTCCTGAAGGTGGAATTCACAAATCAACCGATGCGGGAAAAACCTGGAACAAGTTAACCAACGGATTGCCAACAGGTGACATAGGAAGAATTGGTCTTGCAATCTCTCCTGTTAATCCTGATTACGTGTATGCATTAGTCGAAGCAACAGAAGATAAAAGCGGATTCTTCAGAACAACAAACCGCGGAGTTACGTGGGAAAAGATGAGCGGTTTTAAAAGTTCAAGCCCTCAATATTACAGTGAAATTTTCTGCGACCCTGTTGATGTAAATAAAGTTTATATTCCTGATACTTACTCACAGATAACTTACGACGGAGGAAAAACTTTTACACCAATAACTACAAAAGCAAGACACGTTGATGATCATGCACTTTGGTTAAATCCGAATAATCCATCTCACTTTCTGATTGGCGGTGATGGCGGAATCTATGAAACATTTGATGAAGGAAAGACTTTTCATTTTAAAGATAATTTACCAATCACTCAATTCTATCGTATAAGTGTAGACAACTATGAGCCATTTTATCGTGTGATGGGTGGAACGCAAGATAACAACAGTATGATTGTTCCATCACAAACAATTAATGAAGAAGGAATTGTTAACGCTGATTTTATTCCTCTCGTCGGCGGCGATGGATATGAAGCATTGACTGACCCGGATGATCCAAATATAATTTATTGTCAATGGCAGTACGGCGGATTAACAAGACATGATTTGAAATCCGGAGAAACATTAAGCATAAAGCCTCAGGAAGGAAAAGATGAAATACCTTATAGATGGAATTGGGATACTCCCTTAATTCTCAGTCCTCACGCAAACAGACTTTACGCTGCAGCGAATAAAGTTTTCAGAAGTGATGATAAAGGAAACACGTGGGAAGTAATCAGTCCTGATTTAACAAGACAGATAGACAGAAATAAACTTGAAATAATGGATAAAGTCTGGAGCGTTGATGCAGTTGCAAAGAATGCTTCAACTTCTTTTTACGGAAATATAGTATCGTTGACAGAATCACCTTTAGTTGAAGGTTTGATTTACGTTGGAACTGATGACGGATTAGTTCAGGTTACTGAGGACGGCGGAAAGAACTGGCGGAAGATTGAATCATTCCCCGGCATTCCTGAAATGACGTATGTAAGCTGCTTGTACGCATCACGATTTGATGCAAACACAGTTTATGCAACATTCGACAATCATAAAAGAGCAGACTTCAAGCCGTATGTTCTTGTAAGCAGAAACAAAGGCAATAGCTGGGAATCAATTTCCGGCGATCTGAAAGAACCACACGTAGTATACGCAATCACTCAGGATCATATCAAGCCTGACCTTCTTTTTATCGGAACAGAGTACGGTGCATTCTTCACAATTAACGGCGGTAAGAAATGGATTCAATTAAAAGGAAGTCTACCGACTCAAGCCGTAAGAGATCTCGATATACAGGAACGGGAAAATGATCTTGCACTTGCAACTTTTGGAAGAGGATTTTATATACTCGATAATTACTCGCCTTTAAGAGAATTAGATGAGCAAACTCTCGAGCAGGAAAATTATAAGCTCTTCCCTGTTAAAGATGCCTTGATGTTTGTTAAAAGAAGCGCAACATTCAGCTCGCTGGGTAACTCTTACTTTAAAGCTGATAACCCGCCATTCGGTGCAACGTTTACTTACTACATAAAAGAAACACCGAAGAGTAAAAAGGAAACAAGACAGGAAAAAGAGAAAGAACTTGTAAAAGATAACAAGCCAGTTGAATATCCAGCCTGGGATGATCTGCGTGCTGAAGACCGCGAAGAAAAATCTTATATGCTTTTTGTTATTTCAGATGATCAGGGAAATGTTGTCCGCAAACTGAAAGAAGGAATTAAACAGGGAATTAACAGAATAACCTGGGATTTAAGATACGCCGATACAAATCCGGTTAAATCAGTAACAGATAAAAACGAAAGCGGTGTTCCTGTTATGCCGGGCAAGTATTCCGTTGAAATGTTCATCAGTATTGATGGTGATCTGACAAAAATTGCAGGTCCTCAAACCTTTGAAACGAAAGTATTGAATAACGCAACATTAGCTGCTGAAGACCGTGCTGCAATGGATGCTTTCCATAAAAAAGTTGGTGAACTAAATCGTGCTGTAGAAGGTACTCTCAATTCTGCAAATGATCTTAAAGCAAAGACTGATGTTCTCATTTACGCAATTAAGAGAACACCCGAAGCACCGAATAGCTTGATGGATAATGCTCTTAGAATTAAAAAAGAAAACGAAGATATTCTTCAACATCTTTACCAGGATAAAACATTAGCTCCGCGAAATGAGCCGACTTATCCGACCGTCTACGACAGATTAAACGAACTCGCCTGGGGTATCTGGCAAACCACAAGCGCACCAACGACAACTCAGCAGAATGTTTATAAAGTTGCTACCGAAGAGTTTGAGCCGCTGCTGGCAAAGTTGAAGAACCTGCTTGAAGTTGATTTGAAAAATCTTGAATACGAAATGGAACGATACGGTGCGCCGTGGACACCGGGGAGAGTTCCGGGCTGGAATAAAGATTAATTTGACCTCACCCTGTTTCCCTCTCCTTAATAAGGAGAGGGATTAAGGGAGAGGTTTTATTTCAACAACAACATCTTCTTCGTTTCAATAAAATTTCCGGCTTTGAGTTGATAGAAATAAACTCCACTTGGCAAGGATAAGTCACGACTTGTCCCAACAGTATTGAATTCTACTTCATATTTCCCTGCAGGTCTGAATTCATCGGCGAGAGTTACAACTTCGTTCCCAAGAACATCATATATTTTCAAAGTTTGCCAACCGCCTACTGGCGACTGCCAACTTATTTTAGTTGTTGGGTTGAACGGATTCGGATAGTTTTGATGGAGCTCAAAATTCCCTGGAATAATCTCTACTTCAACTATTTCAGAATATTCGTAATCTCCATCAGTATCAATCTGTTTTAACCTGTACTGAAATTTACTCCCACCGGTTAAATTATTATCAGCAAAAGAATATGTTTTTGGAGAATTACTGTTTCCATAACCTGCAAGGAACCCAATTCGATTCCACTCTTGTTTTTCTACTTTTCTTTCTATGTCAAATCCATAATTATTTACTTCGGTCTCGGTTATCCACTTTAGCTGCACTGTTCCTTCTCTAAACACAGCAGTAAAAGAACTAAGCTCAACGGGAAGTGGAGTAACAAGATCCTCAAATTCACCAACCTCCCATAATGTCGCGTTGTCTGCGTCATAAATTCCCCAGAAAGAACTTGTCGAATACCAAAAGAGATTTGCAGTACCTTTAGGATCTACAACATCGAAATAAATTGTAACAAAATCAGTCCATTCGGGACTTCCAGCCACCAATGTTCCATGATTGTTATTGTTAAAAGGCAGATCTATGTTTACCCAGATTTGGTTTTTCATTGGTCTGGTTACTGTTGCCGGTGAGTAACTCCCGCCGCAAAAGGTATGAGAAACATAATCAACATTCTTAACCGGATTGCTGGTAAAACAAATCCCGGTTGTGTCGAAACCAAAAACAATAGTCGCTCCGCCAAGATCATCTGTACCTGTGTCTGTGTTGATTTGAAGTAGAACAGTGATCTTTGAACTATTGATATCCAGGACAATAAATCTACCATTGACAGACGTTGGTAAAACGGAAGGAGCATAAAAGAATGATATTAGCACCACGAAGGAAATAAATAGTTTCATATCTCTCCTCAATCATTTAAAGAGTTGCATCATATTCGGGAATTACCCGAACTCTTTATTTATATTGATTCGGTGTGGTCTAAAACGAAGTCGGATTTAATCTCATCTATTACGATAGTTCTTGAGAATCCGATCTGGTCAACTTAATTTTAATTATTCATTACGCCATCCCTCATAACACATTGATAATCACTCTCTTTAATCAGGGCTGCTGTCATATCATTCAATTTCATATAGGTGTTAATTAAACCACTAATCCATATAGCATTATTTGGATTTTTGAAAACAGTGATCTCCATACATGCATTAAAATGCATATTTAGAGGAAAATGAAATTGTGATTTGGATTTGCTGGATAGCAAAAAAGAAGAAATTAAAGAGAGGAAAATTTTAAAATGTAACATTATGAAGTTGCCTTTCACAATATTTATTTGTGAATAGAATTACACTATTGATTGATGGGAATAACTAAAAGTGATAATAATTTTTTTCCACCAACCACACCACAAGCCACCTCATTATATAATAACCAATTTCAGTACCTGAAATAAAATGAGCGGATTTGATTGGGAATGATGATAACCGGATTAAAAGAAGTGAGGCGTTGATCTTCCAACGCCAATAGTGTCAGACTAGTTTATCGCAAATTTAAATATTAATTCTACTTCAATCTTTATTCGTAGTAATCCCGCCCGAGTAGAGTAGGTTTAACGGAGAAGTATCATTTTCTTTGTTTGATTAAATTCTCCAGCACTGAGTTGATAGAAATAGATTCCGGATACCAGATTCCTGATACCGGATGATGTGGAGAACTCAACTTCATATACTCCCGGTGCTTGCTCTTCATTTACTAACTCTGCGACTTCGTTACCAAGTATATCATAGACTTTTAATGTAACGAAAGTCCCTTCTCCTTTGGAGAAGGGATTTAGGGATGAGGCCGGGATTGTGTATTTTATTTTTGTTGTTGGATTAAACGGATTTGGGTAATTCTGATGCAATGCGAATTCATTTGGCAATTCGTCGCTGATTATTTCAAGCCCTACCGGAAGAGATACGGTTATTGTTACTGTATCACTTCCATTATGACCCCATTGATTGAACGCAAATACACTGTACGAATAAGTTGAATCTTTAATGACACTTGTGTCTAAATATTGGGTGATATTACTTAGTACAGTATCAATTGCAATAAATTCTCCCGGATCATTGGGATAACCTTTTTTCCGAAGTATTTTAAAACCATTTTCATTCCACGAATTATCCTGCCAATTAAGTTGTACTTGCGGATTTAGTATAGGAATTACTTGCGCTATTAAATTGCTCGGTGCGTTTGGTGCGCTACAACCTGATAATGGGTAACTATAACAAACATTATCCCAATATATGTTATCATTGTTAAAAGAATTTCCACTGAATGTTATCTCAATTTGGGCATTTTGTGCATTTGCTGGAGTAGCGAACCATTCATCCACTACTAAAGGTCCAACATTTCCAGTTGGGTTTTTGACAGAGTATATTATTGTTGAGGTAGCACCACCATCATAAGTAATTCCAACTGTAATGGTTCCGCTTGGATCTGCATACCAGTCGAAGAAAAAGTTAAAAGTAAGCTCACAACACCAATTATTTAGCAAACTAATCACATCAGATCTAATTTTTGATTCACCAACAAATGATGGTGTCCACCTGAACTCTAATTCCGGTGGCGTTCCTCCTGCATTACTAGTTGATGAGGCTGACCAATTCGTTGTTCCCAAAGGTCCAACGATTGTCCAATTACTTAAATTTTCAAATTCATCGCAATAATCAATAAGATTAGGATCTTGCTGAGTACGAAATGACCAAATCGATCCCTGCGTTCCGCAGATTTCATTTTTACATATAACGTACCACGTATACAAAGTATTATAGCTTAAAGTAGGTAATGCGAATGATGTAATAGCAGGACCATCATAAACCTTTACAACGTTTCCAGTAGGACCGAACCACAATTCAACGTCAAGTGTACCGGCACCATTTGTCCAGGTAACAGTGTTACCATTTATAGGGATATTCAGCGCCCCGTTTGGCGGATTTGGATTTGATGGATTACCTACAGGACAGGGTGGTGGTTGGTAAGCGGAAACAGCAAATGGGGCTAATTGATTTAAACCCCAATCAGTTATTAGAGTTGTCATACCCGTTTGGGGATTCATTGTTCTTAATTGTCCTGTAAATGTGCTGTTATTAAACGCGCTGAGATAGATTGTCTGAGTCTCATAATCGTAACTCATTCCCTGACCAAAGTTAGCATCATATCCTAGTGGGCCTAATAAAGTTGCAGCACCAGTTGAAATATTTATTGTATAAGCTGCATCGGTTACTACATCGTAAGCATAACAGACACCAGTAAGACTAAAGCAGAGATCTATCATCGAGCTGCCAGCAACTCCCATATTACCAATTAAGGTAGCTACTTTTGTATTAATATTAAATGAGTAAAAGTTCGTGTTCCCGACTAGATAGTAAGTACTGTTCGCCAGGTTATATGAAATACCATTAGGTGTTTCGCTTGCTCCTGTAATAGCACCAAGCAAAGTAACATTGCCAGTTGCAGCATTAAATTGATAGAGTTGAGGTGCATTTGTTGTAAGATAAAAATTACCGTTACCTCCTTGGGTCATTGAAGTCGCAAAGCTTCCTCCCGGGGGAGTAAAATTACCAATAGTTGTCCAAGGAGTTCCTGCAGGAATTGGCATTGAGAGAGTTGCACCGCCCTGTGAATTGTGAGCATATGCAATTGAAGCCGGGTTATCCAGTGTATTAACAATCCGGTGTGCTTTTTCCACTTTCATATAAGGAACTGCACCGGTTGATTGCTGTTCCTGCGCAAAATTTATTTGCAAAGAATAAATCACTGCTAAAATTAGAATGTATAATATTTTCGTTTTCATCTTATCACCCGTGGAATTAGGATAAATAAATTTTTAATCAGTTTGCTTCGGGTAGTTTTGTGCGGAGATGTTTTTGCAGTTTCAGTTTTAAGGGGAGAGAGAACAAACATACCCCGTAATTTGCTCTTCATTTTATTACCTTTTAATTAAAAAGCTAACCGAAAACTAAACGATATTTTTAAGAAGGGCAAGAGAGTTTGGAATGATTTTTATTATTTGTCTATCAACGCCTCTATTTTTTCTAAAATTCTCACCATACCCAGAGTGTCAAGCTTGCAATACTCTAATAGCTGCTGCTTAATCTCTGCAATAAACATTAAGTCGGTTTCTGTCTGCAGACTTTCGTAAGCTACAGATGCAAGACCACCTTCATTTATTTCCAGATCATCATAGCTTAACTCAGGAACCAGAGCAGGAAGCACAGCTTTAATTGAATAGGAACCTTTCATCTCAGGAGCGTAATAATATTTTTTCTGGAAAGGAATCATCAGGTCTTTAATTCTTGAAATCAGCTTTTCAATTTTATCAGTAAAACTGGGATAGTCCCGCGCAATTTCATTCAGCCTGGTAATTTCAAATGTCTTGTTATAAACAAGAACATCGCCTTTGCCTTTTGTTACTTTTAACAAACTCTCAATAAACTTTTTTCTTGGGTCTTCACCCTGTTCAGCCAGGAATTCAAAATGTTCAGCATCACTGGATTTATTTTTCTTCAGGAAGACAGCATACTGAAATGGAATCTGCTGGTAAGGTTTTGAATTATCGAACAATGGAACTGCCGGCTGGAAGGTCTCGAAATCCATAAAGTAAAGCGGGTAAGTTAAATCAGATAGAAAGTTTTTAATTGCCTTTTTATCTATTAATGGTTTCCCCTTTTTATGAACTTCTAACTGGAGCCTGTTGTTTTTATTGAGCGAATAATCTTCGGGCACATCATTAATATTTATTATTCCATTTCTATAAAGCTCATACTTTTTGGTAAGGTGCATACCGGAGAAATCAAAAATTGAATCCTCGGGAATATGTTTTCTACAATAATTGAAAAATCCGCATGTGTAAGGATTATAGCAGTGTTCACCAATTTCAAATTCGGGCATCTTTTTCTTCAAAATAACTTTTTTAAACCTTTCCACGTTTTCTTTGACTAATTTCTGCAAAGGCAAAATCATTTCGAGCACTGATTCGGTTGTAAAGAATTCCTCTAAATCCAATTCTCCTTTTCTTACATATTGATTGTTGATATAGATGATGGAAAAATCTTTCACTCTAATTCCCAGATTCGAAATAACATAATATTGCAACGCCGCATCATTTATATATGTCTCCGAAATTGAAGTGGAACTTTTTACTTCATAAACTTTAGCACCTCCCTTTTCCATCACAAGAATATCAGCAATCGATAGCACTTCATTGAACATAAAAGCTGCTTCATAAATTATTTGTGCATCGCCATTGATAAGCTCCTTAGTTCTCTTTAATGCCGCATCATACTTTGGAGGGTCTCCTTTAGCAGCAATTGTTCCGCCGGGAAATAACTGCTGTGCAAGTTCACCAACATTTGTTCCCCGTTTAAATATTGACTTCTGCATTTCGGAAAGTTCATCCATTTCATCATAATGATATTTATAAAGGTATAAGTGTTTTTCGCACTGAAGTCCTTTAATGAAGGATGATTTACTAAGAAGATGTGATGCCATAGGATTTTCTATTTGTTTCTTTAAAATACAGAGAAATATTGAACACCTACGGTGTTCTGGTTTTCGTTTTACGACTTATTTCTATAAATATTGAATTCCTACGGAATTCTATAATAGTTCCATTGGAACTAAATGTTTGTAGGAATAATAACTTCCATCACGATTTAAAGGATCCCTTAGGATCCAACAGTATTTTTTTCAATATCTAAAAATTTATTCTTAACATATTTATTTTTTGAATGATGATTGTGAGGAATCGATAAAAGGTAATTTCCTTGTCATTAAATCAATATTAAAGGAAGTTTTGCCATTCTCTGGATAGGATTGAGTTTTGTATTTTAGATCATCAAATTTGTTCAGGAAGTATTAAAGAGGATTTTATGAAAAAGAAAATAGAACTAAGCGGCGGGCTGAAAGAAATGGTTACTTACTGCACCGCCATTTACGAACTCGACAGTGATGTTGATGCTGATATGATCAATGACATCATAAAGCAAAGCCCGATTTTTGAAAATAAAAGTTTTTCAACTAGTGTTCTTGGAACGGTTCAAAGAACTACGGTAAACAGGAGCAGCAAAGTATTCATAAAAGGAAACAGGGTTACCTTGCAGATACGATATGAAATCCTGAGGGTAGTTGATATCGAACCAACACAAAAAGATGAAGATTGGATTCAAAGTGATATCAGCCATCTGCTAAAACATTTTGAATTGCTTTTAGGTCCGATTGAATAATTATATGATTATCAAAATAATAGAATATTTATTTGTACTGCTTTTATTCTTTGCTGCAAATGCGTTTCCTCAGTCTGAGCGCTACACCAAAGGAGCAGAGAACGGTTACACCTGGATTAGTATGGAAGACCCAACCCAGCCGTACAACACTTCAAAAGAAAATTATCTTGGTTCGATTCTGGATAGATACCATCTGACACAGGAAAAATATCCGGAGATTGCATCGCTTAGCTGCAGTGATGATATGAACAAGCTCCTTGAGGAAGGAAAGTCAGAGGAGATTTCACTCGAAGATATTGTAAATGAGATAAATATATTTTATTCGGGTAGTGAGAATATGATCATCCCTATAATTTTTGCTTACTGTTATACTATAAAGAAACTTGCGGGGGCAAGTGCAAAAGAGTTGAATGTCTACAAAAAGGAAGTTCTAAAATTTTGCAACTAGTAAAATTTAAAGATCAAGCTTTGTTTGAGTGCCTTTGATTTTTTTCTTTGGCTCACGGTGTTTTTTCAGAAAATCACCAAAGTCTTCTTTAGAGATTATATAAATCTTTCCAACCTGCTGAGCCTTAAGCTTTTTCAAGCGAATATGATATAAGACTCCCGAGTGACTTATGTTTAGCAGTTTTGCTACTTCCTGAACGCTGAAAAATTCTTTCATTGCTGCACTTTTATTGTTTCCTACAAAGCTTTAAAAGAAGCTGAAATTAAATTAAGAAGTAGAATGCTCATTATCAATGTTTTGATAATAAAAAAGGGTGTTCACATTTAGGAACAGCCTTAATTTAACATATCAGCTAAAAAAATCAGAGTGGATTTCCATCTCTATCCAAAAGAACAGGATTTCCCAGGCCAAGCTGTTTTAATGGCTCAAGCTGAGTTTTAGCGTCACCGACAATCAAATAAGTCATGATATTTGGTTCGATATATTTTTGTGCGAGTTCTTTAAGCTGATCTTGTGTGAAATTCCTGACAAAGTCTTCTCTCTGTTTTACGTAATCAAAAGCAAGATTATAAGTTGCGATGTTATTCAACATTCCTCGAAGAGCGCCAAGTGTTTCAAATGCTCTTGCATTCGATCTGACAAGCGCATTCCGGGTGAACTCAAGATCTGAAGTTGGAACACCTTCACGGTATATATTCATTTCATCTACGAATATCTGAACTGATTCAAGAGTTGAATTGGAGCTTACGCTAGACGTTGCGACAAAATAGCCAGGATAAAGTGAACCCGTAAATGAAGTTCTTGCACCGTAAGTATAGCCCTTTTCTTCACGCAAAATAAGATTTACGTTTCCGGTAAAGCTTCCACCGAGTTTATAATTCATCACAGTCGCCGGGTAGTAATCCTGATCCGTATAAGCCAGACTTAAATTTCCAATTCTAATAACTGATTGCTTGGCATCGGGGATATCCACAAAATAAAGCGCAGCAATCTTCTGCTTTGGCGGAAGTGCGTAATCTTTTATCTCTACGTTTTTCTTTTTCCATTTGATCTCGAGAGATTGAAACGTTGATACAGCTTTATCTTCACTAATATCACCGACAACAGTAATGGCTGAAAGATTAGATACAAAGTAGTTGTTATAAAATGCTTTAAGATCACTCATTGATATGGACGTTACAGATTCTTCAGTACCTGCAATATTTTTAGAGAATATATTTTTATCACCATAAATTAATCTATCAAATACTCTTGAAGCTACAGCAGTAGGATCAGCTTTACTCCGGCTTATTCTCTCTATTGTTTCTCTTTTTATCCTTTCGAATTCTTTTTCATCCCATCTCGGCTCAAAAAGAATTTCTTCTACCAGACCGTAAACATCGTAGAATTTGGATGCCAGACAATTAGCATCTACAACTATTGACTCTTTCGTTGTATACATATTTATGCTTGCACCCAATTCATCAATTGCTTCTTCCAGTTCGACAGGAGTTTTGGTCTTTGTCCCTTCCATCATAATATCTGACATTAAATTTGCTACACCTACTTTACTGATATCATCCAGCATCAAACCGCCTTTAATTGTTATTGAAAAATTAATAAGCGGGAGTTCGTTCTGTTCGATACCATAAACTCTTAGTCCATTTGAAAGCTCATCCTGCCAGATTTCAGGAATTTTTATTAGAGGCTCCGGCCCTGCTGGGGGCTCAACACTTCTGTCGAAACTGGATTCTATCGTTTCAACTTTTATCTCGTCGGAACCCATATCTTCACCTTGGTTCATTGCAATAACATCCTGCTCTTCAATTTTTTCCTCAACCACAGGATATCTTTCAGAATTTGCTGCAATAAGCTGAGTGCTTCCCTTTGGAACAAAACTGGTTGCAACGTATGGCTTATTCTTTATGTATTTATTATATGCACCCATTACATCTTCTTTGGTTACACTTAACAAATTTTTAAGGTCAGTAGTAATAAAATCAGGCGATCCAGCGAATGTGTTATATATTGAAAGCTGAAAAGATTTACCCAAAATGCTTGAAATCTGGTTGTAAAATTGGGTTTCTATCTTTGCTTTCACACGATTCAGATCTTTATCAGTGAAACCCTCTTCGTCAAATCTTTCAAATGCTTCCATAACTGCTTTTTCAACATCATCTAGACTCTTATCAGGAAATGCCCTGATTGTTATTGAAAATTCTCCGGCAATTTCCTGCGAGCTCTGATATGCAGAAACTGATGGAGCCAGCTTTTTCTCTTCAACAATAACATTATAAAGTGGAGACTTTTTGCTTTGTGCAAAAAGCTCACCGAAAAATTGAAGTGCATAATCATCTTTTGTAAATTGCTGTGGGGTTGGAAAGATAATGTTTAACTCCGGAGATTTGGCAAAATTATCTTCGTGATATGCTTTCCTTGTTTCGTCAAGTGTAACCAGCATAGGGCTGAGCGGCTCAACGGCTTCACCTTTTTTAATCTCACCAAAATATTTTTCAATCAGGCTCCTGGTTTGTTCTTTATCAAAATCACCTGCAATAACTAATGTCGCATTGTTTGGACCGTACCATTTTTTAAAGAATTCGTGCACATCTGCAAGTGTGGCATTTCTTAAATCTGCTAACTCCCCGATAGTATCCCAATTATATGGATGAGTTTCGGGATACAATAATTTGCGCAGAACATAGCTTGTGTGACCATAAGGTTCATTATCAACTCCCTGCCTCTTTTCATTCTGAACAACGGATTGCTGATTCATAAATGCTTCCTGTGTGACTGTACTTAATAGAAATCCCATTCTGTCTGATTCCATCCATAAAACCATTTCCAGCGAGTTGTTAGGGACAACCTGGAAATAAATTGTCAGGTCATTCGATGTTCCCCCATTTAAAGTTCCTCCGGCATTCTGAATTTTTTTGAAGAATTGATCTTGCGGAATGTGCTGTGATTCCTGGAACATCATATGCTCGAATAGATGAGCAAATCCTGTTCGGCCTTTCACTTCCCTGTTAGAGCCAACATGGTATAGAACCGCTACTGCAACCACGGGATCTGATTTGTCTTCATGCAAAATAACTTGCAATCCGTTTTCAAGAGTATATTTTTCATTTGCTATTTTAAGTTGTGATGATTGGTCACCACATCCGCAAATTAAAAATGAAGCAAACAAAATAACTAAGAAAATACTTGATATGTTTTTCATCGTTCCTCCGTAAAAAGATTAATTTTTTTTTCTGAACAGATGAAAACATCGTATAAATTTGATAAAATTCAAGATATTATTGATGAGTGGCGGGTTAATTATTTAAGGCTAAGCCATTAGTGAGAATAAAACTTAAAAACGGCTCGAATTGCAGGCTTTACTAGCTCAACATTCCTGTATTAGTTTTTGTCCCTGGTCTTTTGTGGCGACGATCTTTGCTTCTTGCAATAAGGAATGCAACAAGAAAAAGTACTGATGCTATAAGGACGAGTGATAGTCCGCTATAAATAGCATCAAGATTGCCTATTATAAACCTGATCAACTGAACAACAATAAATATTCCCACAACTTCGAGGGCAAACCAAATTGAGCTAACTATCGTTTTTCTTCTGATATTCATGTAATAAGTTTCTATAAAATCTTTGATCAAACATAATTAATAAAACCATTCAAAACTTACTCTGTTTGTTAAGTAATTATTAATTCTGCAAGCAGTGATAAAGCACCGTTTATAATATCAATCTACCGTTCTACAGAATTAGCTAACACCCCCGGTTAATATGAGTTTATATTTCAATCAAAAGAATTAAAACAAAGGAGACTTAAAATGAAACTTACACTTACAATTCTGTTGCTACTAATCATTGCAATCACCACAACTGATTTATCAGCAAAGCCAAGAGTAAAAGCTAAAATTACAGATAATACGGTTGCGAGTCTTATGGAAGGATTAAATTCAGAAAATCTCGGTCTGAAAAGCAGCAGCGCTTATATGATTGGTGAATTGCAGTTGTCAAAAGCACTGATCCCATTATTAAAAATCTTACATGAAGATGAAAATGAAGAAATGAGGATCGCTGCTGCATTAGCCTTATACAAAATTGGTTCACCAATTGCAATTCAAGCGGTAAAACAATCAATTAGATTTGATGATAGTGAAAGAGTAAGCAAACTTTGTGCAAGTTTTTACAGCGAATACCTTAAAAGCAAATTAATTGGTGAAGAAATAAATGTGGATGTTGCGAAAACAGCCTTAAAATAAAAATTTATTCTTCATCTCTTCTCCACAGTCCGGGATAATCATCCCGGCTTTTTAATTAAATAAAAATTTTTAAGATTTAATTTGATTAAGTGAAGATTTATTTTCACTTTTGTATTAGAAATTTTAATTACTAATACTGCAAACCAAATAAATTCTACTCGCCGTTTTTTTTGATGAAGAAAAGAAGAAAAAGAAATTCGATACTATTAAAATCTGACCAGCTAAGTTTTGATTTCAATATTAACATACCAATTGAAATTCATACGCCGAAGTCTGACATATCCATCCTCAGAAAAGAACTGGCATGGGAACACAGACCGATAATCGAGATTGTTAAAAGCTAAAGATAGCATCTCATAAAAATTTTTTCTCTCCCTCTCGCCGATAAATTTCCTCAATCCCAATAAAAAAATTCTGCTTGCATCTTGCTTTGTTAAATTGGCTGATTAACTCTGCTAAACACAACTTTTGTTCTGATTACCAGGAAAGTTCGTTTTTTGCTTCTTTTTACACAAAATAAGCTGTTCTTAAAAGACACTGAGAATGGAATATTTTCCGTGCGGCTTGTACTTTTCATGTAAATACGAGAGATTTACTGCCGGCTATTAATAATTTAATTGCCGACATGATTACCAAAAATATTTAAATGTTAACTAATAAAGATCTGCATACTTATCTCTCTGAATTTAATCTTAATGATTCAAATGTTCTATCGAAAAGAAAAAAAACAATCGTAGAATATTTTGAAGCAGAAGGAATACGTATTCCAAAATTTATAAATGAATTCTGGACCTCAAAGCAAAGGCAGAGCAATCCAATTCACGAAGTATCTTACAGAGCTTGCTTTAAAGCAGAGTTGCCACGTTTTTTCATCAAATTATTGACGAAAGAAAATGATGTTGTTTATGATCCATTTGCAGGAAGAGGAACAACAATTATTGAAGCTGCGTTACTGAACAGAAATATTATCGCAAATGATATTAACCCATTAAGTACGGTTTTCTCCAGACCAAGATTGTTCATTCCCTCTTCTAAAGAAATTGAGAGTCGTTTGAAAAAAATAAAATTCAGGAAAGGCTTAAAAGCAGATATTGATCTTTCAATGTTTTATCATCAAGATACTGAATCAGAAATTGTATTGCTCAGAAATTATCTGATCAAAAAAAAGAAACATGAGAAAGAAGATTTTATTGATGAATGGATACGAATGATTGCCACAAACAGGTTGACCGGACACTCAAAAAATTTTTTCTCAGTTTACACTTTACCTCCCAATCAGGCCGTTACACAGGAAAGACAGAAAAGAATAAACAAGCAGCGAAAGCAAAAACCTGTCTATAAAGATGTTAAATTCATAATTATGAAAAAGAACAGAGACCTTACTTTGGGAATAAACAAAGAACTTATTGATCAATTAAAAAGAATAGGTAATAAAGCTAAATTTCTGAATGAAGATGCACGGTTTACTTCTGGCATAAAAAGTAATTCAGTTCATTTAACAGTTACTTCCCCGCCGTTTCTGGATATTGTTAATTATGCTGAAGATAACTGGCTGCGTTGCTGGTTCAATAATATTGATGCAGTTGAGGTTGCCAGGAATATCACAATCGCAAAAAAAATAGAAGAATGGGAAAAAGTTATGGGTGAAGTTTTCCGGGAACTTTACCGAATTACCAAAAAAAGTGGTCACGTTGCGTTTGAAGTCGGTGAAGTAAGAAGAGGCAAAGTAAAGCTAGATGAACATATCGTTCCAGTTGGTATCAAAGCAGGCTTTGAGTGTCTTGGTGTTGTCATAAACTTGCAGGAGTTTACCAAGACTGCAAACATCTGGGGAATAAGTAATAATGATGTGGGAACAAATACTAACAGGATTGTTTTGTTTAGGAAGGGATAATTTGAATAAATCAACAACTTCCCGCCTCTGACGGACACCACCCTGCATTTTTTTTGACCATTTACGCACTTCTCTAATCTTAAGCTACATCTCATGTTTCACTTCTTACGATCTTGATTAAAATGCTTCTGAATAAACTGTTTTATCATTCTATAAAAATCACTTCACCAACGTGATTTATTTTGATTCAGAATAATTCAAGATTTAATAATGGTTATCGTTTAGAGACAAAATTTTATTCGTACTAATGCAAAAGGTTATTAAATAAATGGCATGGGAATTGGCATTAAGATATATCTATTGAATAATTGAGGGGTGCTATGCTTATTATTTCTATACTCTTCTGAGTTGCTCTCACTATTACTTTGTATATCAAATAAAAGCTATGCACAAAAAACTATTTTCACGTACAAAGACGATTTAAGTTAAAGGGAAGCGCTATGAATCCGGATTATACAGCTATGGTTAATGACTTTGTCAGACCGGTTGTTTCTTTTTTTCTGTTTGCTTTTATGATTTTGGGATGGGCTGTTGCTTATCAGTTAATGAAAGAGGTCACAGAATTAAAAATCAAACTTGGAAGGGAATCACAACAAGAAAGATTCAAAGAATGGTTTATCAGAAAAAGTGCACCTTTAGTCCTGCCATTATACTCATTAAAAAGTTTCATAACTGATATACAATTTCAGTCAATATTGAAACAATTATTAAGGAAGAAAAAGAAAGTCTGGAGACTTATCTTCCAACTGGATTGATTACTCAACTATGATTTTTGGTAATCGATCAGTTCTTTGAGAAATGTTTTACTTTGTAAGGTTTTCCTTACATATGTAATGTTTTCCTTACAAAAATAAGAACAGAAACATTAAATACATTGAAAAAACTTTTTTGTTTTGTAGCCGGGTATAGTCCGCCGTTGCGGATTGAACCCACAACCTTCAACAAATTCTTTAAAAAATAAAAACCGGCCTGAGCCGGTTTTATGTTGTAGCGGGGGCAGGACTTGAACCTACAACCTTCGGGTTATGAGCCCGACGAGCTACCAATTGCTCCACCCCGCGATATAATATTTTTTAAAGAACTTACTTGTTTTACTTGAACCTATAACCTTCGGGTTATGAGTTCGACGAGCTACTCCGACTCTGGCGGGCTCCACTTTATCCCGGCATTAAAACTTGGTTAAATGACGGACCCGCGATATAAAATTTTTAAGAACTTACTTGTTTTCTATTTCAGTTTTGGGCTGCAAATATAACCATTCATACCTGTGATGTCAATCAAATAAGCCTTATCCATCAATGTTATTGAAACTCGATGTTATCCCATCAATTGCCTGCGAACGAACGTGTATTTCATTCAATTTCTGAATGAGTCGAAGAATAACCTTGCGCTTTTCCTCAACCAGCTCATCCATAAATGTCTTCACCTCAGGCATTGCGCATTCCGCAAGTACTCCTTCATAATATTTAATGATTGCTGTTTCCTTCCGGAGAGCTTCGTTAAGACTTGCGCAGGTGTTCTTGCAAGCGTGCTGGCAGTTTATTCCGGTTTCTGACATGGTTATTCCTCGGGTTTTATTATGCTGTAATTTTCTCATTTAAATGAACAAGCTCGCTTCCTCTCTTAAGAGCAAGTTCGTTAACAGGGATCAGATGATGCCTGTGTTCTGGTAATGCTTTTTTCAGTGCACTCAATATTGTTTCCATTTTAACTATCGGTCTTTTCTCAAGAAACGCACCGACCATAATCATATTAGCAACTTGCTTTGCTTTCAGCTTGTCTGCTTCTTCAATTGCTGGAACACAAACAACATCAATATCTTCTCTTGTTGGAGGATGAATAATTGTAGACTGTTCGTACAGAAGCAATCCTCCCGGTTTTAATGCTTTCTCAAATTTATCGAGCGATGGCTGGTTAAGAACAATTGCAGAATCAAACTTTGTTATGATAGGTGAACTGATTCTTGCATCAGCAACGATGACGATACAATTTGCTGTTCCGCCTCTCATCTCCGGTCCATAAGACGGCATCCAGCTTACTTCTTTTCCTTCAATCATTCCAGCGTAAGCAATAATGCTTCCCATTGAAAGCACTCCCTGCCCACCGAAACCAGCACAAATTATTTCATGTTCTAATTGCATTATTAAATTCCTTACTCTTTCTTCAAGAAAATTTTCTAAACTTTTTCCGGAACTTTAAGATCACCAAGCGGATAAGCAGGAAACATAGTTTCCTCAAGATACTTGATAGATTCAACTGGTGTCATCCTCCAGCCGGAAGGACAATTTGAAACTACTTCAACAAAGCAGGTTCCTTTTCCTTCTTTCTGATACTGAAAGGATTTCTCAAAAGCTTTCTTCAGCTTCCTGACGGCATTAGGATTATGAACTGCCTGTCGTGTTACATAATGTGCACCCGGCAATTGAATAAGCAGGTCTGCAATTTTGATGGGATGCCCTACCTTTTTTACATCACGGCCGTACGGAGATGTTGTTGTTACCTGACCAGGTAAAGTAGTTGGAGCCATCTGTCCGCCAGTCATTCCGTAAATACCGTTGTTGATGAACACCATTAATATGTTCTCTCCTCTGTTGACGGTATGAATTGTTTCTGCGGTACCTATTGCTGCCAGATCGCCATCTCCCTGATAAGAGAAAACATAACGATCCGGTAAAACTCTTTTTATCCCGGTAGCGACTGCGCTTGCTCTACCGTGAGCGGCTTCCTGCATATCAATATTCATATAATTATAAGCGAATACTGAACAGCCAACTGGTGCAACGCCAATAGTTTTATCCTGAATGTTCAGTTCAGCAACAACTTCCATTAAAACTCTGTGAACAACACTGTGTCCGCATCCCGGGCAATAATGAAATGGAGTATCTGTAAGGGTTTCTATCGGTCTGCAATAGACCATTTCCATTCCTTCTGCATCCGCAGGAAAATCTAAAGTTGATGGTCTTTCAATTGACATATTCTAATCTCCTATAAAACTCTTTTAATCCTGAAGGACATTTTGTTTGTCCAGAATTGATTCTATTTCATGAAGCACATCATCCGGTGAAGGGATCATTCCACCCATTCTTCCTGTGAAATGAACCGGCACTTTTCCTTCAACTGCAAGACGAACATCTTCTACCATTTGTCCGGCATTCATTTCAACTGACATCATAAACTCAACCTGATCAGCAAGTTCATTTAATCTTTTATAAGGATATGGATAAAGTGTGATCGGTCTTAGCAATCCAATTTTAATTCCTTTTTCTCTTCCAAGATCAACTGTTTTCTGGCAAATGCGTGAGGATAATCCAAATGCAACTAAAATAATATTTGCATCATCTGTTTTGATTTCTTCAAATCTCACTTCATCTTTTTCAATCTTCCTGTACTTTTCCTGCAATTGGAGATTAACAGATTCCATCTCTTCGGGTTTAATAAATAGTGAAGTTATAATATTATGGTCTCTGTCTTTTGTCTTTCCTGTAGTTGCCCAGGGTGTTTTAATTTTTGGTAAGGAACCTTCCTCTGGCTGAATAACTTTTTCCATCATCTGTCCTAATGCACCATCGGATAATATCATTGCCGGATTACGATATTTTTCTGCAAGCCGGAATCCTTCAAAAACAAAATCAGCCATTTCCTGAACAGAAGCGGGAGCTAATACAATTAAGTGATAATCTCCATGTCCGCCGCCCTTTACCGCCTGAAAATAATCTCCCTGTGAAGGCTGGATTGTTCCAAGACCGGGACCGCCGCGAACAATATTAACAACCAGACAAGGAAGCTGCGCAGAAGCGATATATGAAAGTCCTTCCTGCATTAAACTAATTCCGGGACCTGATGATGAAGTCATCACTCTTGCGCCGGCACCTGCTGCACCGTAAATCATATTGATTGATGCAATTTCACTTTCAGCCTGAAGAACAAGTCCATGACGTTTCGGAACTTCTCTTTCAAGGTATTCGAGAATTTCCGACTGAGGTGTGATGGGATATCCAAAATATCCATCAATGTCAGCACGAATGGCAGCTTCAGCAAGAGCTTCATTGCCTTTCATCAACTTTGCTTCACCTGTTTTATTTTTTTTCTCTTCCATTATAAACCCTCTAACTTATTTTTCTTTAAAGATGAACTCACTCTTTAGCAGCAACTTTCTTTGCTTGCTTAGGCTGTCTGTAAACTATAATAGCTGCTTCGGGACAAACAAGAGCACAATTAGTACAGCCAGTACACTTCTCTTCAATAAGTTCAACGAACCGATAACCCTTTTCATTGAAGTGTGTGGAGAGGCGAAGTCCATCTTGCGGGCATGAAATAATGCAAAGCTCACAGCCTTTGCAAATCACGCCATCAATTTTTACTGTTCCTTTAATCATTGTTAAACTCTCTGATGAGATTGGATTATTTATTATAAGAGAGTTTTGACAACATATATGCCATCGGAAGTCCTTGTATTAAAAGGATTTTGAGCTAAAACTAAAGATTTTATTGTCAGATTTAAGAAGATAAGAGTTTAATGGATTCCTAATTTCGAGAAGTAAATTAGGTTAGATGGGCAACTATTAAGAAGCTTAAAATTAAAGTTAAACAAAGTTACAGCGAACAGTCATTCTGGCGAATCCTTTTAAGGATGAGTCCAGAATCTGATGTCGTCTGATTCCAGACAACCTTCCTGCCGGACAGGCAGGGCTGGAATGACGAAAAATATTTACTCACCAGAAACCTGAAGCCCGCCTCTATTTGTTCTGACCATTCTGGAATAAAGAGACAGTTGGGGATCAAATAAAAATCTAAGCCAGAGTTTAAACCAGGATTTATGATATACAAGATTATCATAAAATTCCGGAGCCGTTTTTTTTAGTTGAGGCAGTTTGTTCCAGGGAACAGATGGAAAATCGTGATGCTCGTTGTGGTAGCCAACATTCAATGAAGGAATATTCAGTGGACCGTAGTAGCTGTAAGTTTCCTGAGGCGGCGCAACAAGAAAGTGTTCCTGAATCCATCTTGCACCAAGCGGATGAAGTCCAATCGAAAAGATGAGTGAGAAAACAAGATAAAGAAGCGCAGTCCATCCGAGGTAAATAATTATCAATGCATCAACAGCAAAGACAACTATCCAGTTAATGATAACCCACATATTCATAAATTCTATTTCTTTCAGCCGCATTGTTCTGAAAGCCTGAAAGAACGGGAAGAAAAGTTCCCACATCATTTTTCCGAAAAAAGTATTACCAATCAGGCTTGCTTCCCATTTGCTTGCCAGATCTGCATCGAGATAATAATCTCCCTGGAATGAGTGATGCTTTAAATGATATGATTTGAAAGAAACATAACTCGGAACTACCTTCGGCAGGTCGGCTATAATTCCGAATATTGCGTTGAGTGTTCTGTTCTTAAAAATTAAATTGTGTGATGCTTCGTGAATGAGAACAAAGAGATTGTGGTCAGCAAATGCACCAATGAAAAACGCAACTATGATGGTTAGCCACCATGCTTGATCAGAGAGCAGATACGCAATAACAAATTGTAAACTAACCACTAAAATTGTTATCACCGCACTGACCGGATTTCTTCCAATCAGGTTTCTTACTTCAGGATGAGCTTTTAGAATTTGTTTTGTTCTCTCTTTGTGCGGTTCCGGCTGATCCGAATATTGAAAATCCATTTTTATTCCTCGTTGATTCTTCTAACTGTACAAACGTAACCAAATAAGTCGAAGGAACAAATAACCATTGTCAATTAAAAAATTCTTTCTTTTAAGCAAATCAATTGGTTTAACCAGTTTTCGATGTTTGAATCACAACTTCACTTTGTCAACTTGTATTATGCAGAATTCACCCTCATAAGATTCCGTCTCTGCCCAAGTCTTAGATTTATAATACTGCTTAAATTTTTCGCCTTCTTCTGCTGTCCTAAAAAGAAGATTTTCATTCAGTGATTTAAAATTTTCGGATAGTTCAAGATAATCTTCCTCGGGTGGGCCATGCCAAGTTGGTGTTATAATTGTATCGGCAATTAGAGAAAAATGATCACCTCCCCAATAGCCTATATCGAATCCCAGCAGATTATTATTAATTTCAAACGATTCTTTTCGAATCAATATTACATCATAGTCATTTATGTTCTTTATCTTGCCAAAAGTTTTTACCATATCGTCATAACTTAGAATTAAATCATCTTCATATAAACCATTCTGCTCTAATACGCACATAAAGAATTGAGCTTCTGGCTCCAAGATTATATCCCATGCTGAACTTATTTCTTCAGGAATACCCATTAAAGGATTCCGAGAAATTCCGAGATAATGACTTGGTTTAAATTTAGAAAAGGCGTCACGGAACTTTTTATATTCATCGATAAAACCTCTCTCTCTAAGACCCTCTTCAAAATTCCTTAAAACAACAGAAGGTTTATGAACTATTAAATAACCGCTATTAGCCATGAATTATTCGGAGTAAGATTTTTTTGATTTGTTAAAACAATTAACGATTTTTCTGAGCTACTTCGTTAATCTTCAATAATTGATGTCCTTCAAACACTGTGAGAACCTCAACTGAACTTTTCTTTACCAGATAAACGATGCGATAATTTTTATATAATAGCTCCCGAATATTCTCCAAGCTGAGTTCGGGAACAACTCTTCCTTTTTTAGGATTATCAACCATGGTCTCGGCGACTAAAATCAACTTATCTACAAAGTCTGTTGCCGCAACCGGATTGTCTCTGGAAATATATTCATCAATTTCTTTCAGACGAAGTAAGGCTTCCTTTGTCCAAATGAGTTTCATTTTAATTTCAAAGAGCGTGACTTTTTCAGTTCATTTCTAAGTTGAGAAGTTGAAAGCGTCTCACCATTATCCGAATCTGATAAACCGCGCGAGATGGAATCAATGAATAGTTTTGTCTGTCTCAGTTCATCAAATTCAGACGGTGAGATTAGCACACCGGCTGGCTTGCCATTCTGTGTAATAATTAAAGAGTTGTTCTTTTCCTGAATTTCCCTCAGATACCTTGCTAAGTCGGATTTAAACTGTCCAACGGGAATTATGTCACTGGATACGGAAATGTTTTTCATTTTATGAGTCCTGATTTTGTCTTTATTCGGGACAAAATATAGGCCTATATCTGGACATAGTCAAGATATCCTATCAGATCAGAAAGCTGCGATAAATCCAACTCCTATTCGTCCAAATTCATCTTTTATATTATATGAATATTCCCCGACTAGCCTGATATTTCTTCTGAGCATATACCCGAGATGAAATGCTGCTGATTCCCATTCAACTAACTTGTCATCTGAGAAAACATTATTGTAAAGAATAACACCGTACCACTTGCTGTCATCTCCATCGGGACGGAAAATAAGTTCACCGAAACCGCCGCGAGAATTTAATTCCTCTGACTCAACAAATGCATAAGGATTTTTATCTCTTCTTTCAACGTACTGAACATTAAGCTCAAGCGAACCAAAAGCGACTGATGCATCAACTCCTGCCATAAAGAGTTCGTTGGTAGCAGAATATACTGTGTCAGGATTATCAATTAATTCATTCCCATAATAACCCGAAACTCCTAATCGAAAATATTCGCCTAAATCCTGTGAAACTGACGCAAATACATTTTTATACTTATCATTATCAAACGTTCTGAATGGTGAAGTGCCGCCGATTCCTGTTCCGTTTAGTACCTGAAGATTGATGTTAGCCCCGATATCAAGACCGTAATTAAACATTACTCCTCTGTCATAAGCAAGATTGATATTTGAGTATCCGGGACGTATTGTGTAAATCATAAAATCATCAAAAGTTAACCGAAGCTCTCTTTTAAATAATGGATCCGATACTTGAAATTGACCTATCATAAAATCAAGCTCCGTGCTGAACAAATCATTAAACATTAAAAATGCATCTTCAACCCCGGCAACCTCTCCTCTTTCGCTGAAGAAAAAGTAAAAATAATATGCTACATCTTTTGTAATTGCGCCGCCGGAAAGCAGTTTTAAAATCCACGGGGCTGTAAAATCGCTTAATTCACTGTTTTGTACATTGTAAGTGACATAACCTTCTAAACGCAAAGCAAGAGGTATGTCCCTAATAAGTGAAAGTTCATCGTCACCAGTATCAACGTAGTATCTTGGCGCATCCTGATCTTTTAATTGGAAGCCGTTTCCTGCAAACTCATCTCCGTACGCTTTAAGTGTTGGAAAAGGTGCGTGACAGGTTTTGCATGTCATATTATATTTCCTTGCGAATGCAGGAATTGCAAAGACTTCACTTGCAAGAAATGTTATCATGATGAAAGTTAAAACCGTGAGTGTAAATGTATTTTTCATTTTATACCTCTCTTTTGTTTATGCCGAACTTGTTTCGGCATCTTTAGAATTTAACGAGACCCTGAACCCCGCAGAAAGCGAGGCTCGCTAAAAGCGGCAAGTTCAGGGTGGTACTTCAAGGCAGCACCGTTACATAAGTTGAGTGCTCATTAACTTTAATAATTTCTGCTTCATCTTCGGGAACTTCAAGAAAATCAGCAACGGGTTTAACCAATTTCTGGTAATTGAGCACCGCTGTTACTTTCATCTCTCCCGGTGCTGCATCTGCAGGAATTGTGAATGTGCAGGTTTCAAGTTTTGTTTCCCTTGGACCAAGCCTGTAGTCAACTCCGAGTGAAGCAGTATGCCATTGCTGAATTGTCATCCTGCCTTGCGGATCGAAGTAAGGCATTCTAAAAATTCTGTCACCGATCGGAACTCCATCTCTCTGTACTCCTTTGAAGTTCGGATCGTTAAGAGCAATTCCCATATCCTGGTAAGCAAGAACATCTGCACCGATTGTATATTCTTCACCTTCAAATCCCTTTTTATCAACAGGAAGATGAAATACTTTTCCTTTTGCATCAACCGCTTCCACATGCATCCATACTATTCTGTCTTCAACTGAACCAGTTGGGAATTTATGACCGGTTTTTTGATTGAACAATGCGACAGTAAATTTTATTACTTCAAGCGGTTCTGCTTCTTTAATATCGGGATGAATTCTCAGCTCAATTGTTCCGCCAACTTTTCCCGGATCGTGAGCGCCATGAAATAAATGCTGCCATGCGTCAGGATACTTTTTTCCCATCGAAGCAGTGTAACCTTCCGCCTGTGTCATATGGCAGTTCTGGCATTTCACTCCTTCTTTTGAATAAGGTCCCTCTTTCCATTCAAGATGTGTTGACTTAACCCAGATTCCGTAAGGAGACATTTCGTTATGGCAGGTGCCACAAAACTCGGCAGTGCTGAGAAAATCTGATTTGATAATTTTATGTTCCGGTGAATTTCCTGTTCCTCTCGGACCATATTTTGTTTTACCATCACCCGGTTCAGAAATCCAGTTGAAGTTGTAAGGAGTATCTCCTTGAAATCCGGATACTGTGTGACAAACATCGCAGGAGACAGATTCGTTTGCTCTCGAATTCATTTCTGGTAAAGGCGGAGGAACATCCCCGGCAAGAAAAGCAATTGGTGCATGACATCCGTTGCATCCGGCTTTAACCTCTGCAACTTTCTCATCTTTTTCTGCGTGTGGAACTGCAAGCTTGAAATATTCAATCTCATCCCAATGATGTGTGTATGCCTGAGACATCATTGCCTGCTGCCACTGTCTGTAAAAATCCACATGACAGGAAGTGCCGCAGAACTGCGGTGTTTTATAATCATCATATTCTCTTGTACCGAGTGCTTCTGCACCAGCCTTCACTTGCGGGAAAAGTTGAAGCGATGAAAATATAAAAATGAGTGTAATTATTTTTAAGATAGGTTTCATATATAACTCCGAATTATGGAGAATTGATTTTTGATAAACAGCATTATAAAATTCAAATTAGTTTATCTTTACTAACTAAACGTACTAACACCAATTGATATTTAGTAACACATTTGCAAATAATTGATTGGGAGCAAATAAAAATAGGACGGCGATTGCTTGCCGTCCCTGATAATAAATATATAATTTTTATTTACTTTCTTCCGCCTCTTTGATTACCAGTTCCGCTTCCTGAACCGTTACCGGAACCTGAGCCATAACCTGTTCCGTCTTTTGGACCTACACCAGCATTACCGGTTCCATCTTTTGGTCCCCACATTTTACCATTGCCATTGTTTCCTTTTCCATTCTGTTTTTTCTGACCGGTTCCATCCGTTGGTTTTACATAGTCAGGATCCTGACCATTAGGAACTCCATCGCCATCAGAGTCAACTGCATTATCATTTAAGCCATCGCCATCAAGATCTACGAATCCTTTGTGTCCATCTGTTCCTTTTCTGTTTTGTGGACCTGTGAAGTCTTCATCTCTTCCGTTTGGAATTCCATCGCCGTCAGCATCAGGTGCATTATCATTAAAGCCGTCGCCATCTTCATCAACAAAACGATTTGAGTGAATCTGGTTTTGCTCTTTAGTTTGTGTTTTTATCTGGTTTTTATTCTGCTCTTTTGTCTGATTCTGGTTTTGGTTTTTAAGTTGCGTTTGAGGATCGCCTTGAGATTTAATCTGTTCCTGGTTTTTTACCTGGTTCTGATCCTGTTCCTGAACCTGGGTTTTTACCTGGTTTTGTTCCTTGTCCTTCACAGGATCTTCCTGCGCAAGGACTGAGACTGAAAAGAAAATTACACTTGCAATAAGTGCAATTTTGAGTAAGAAATTTTTTTTGGTCTTCATTTGAATTCTCCATTTGTTTTTATTTAATGTTTATTTAATTATGTTCTGCATTGGTTATTCAATGGATGTGCCAGTAGAGAATGATTTGTTTTCACTTAGTATTTGAACTTTTTATTTGAAGGGAATTGATTCTTCGACCGTAAGGACGAATTGCTTCGACTATGTGGACGAAGCCAAACGACACAAAGAATAATTCTAATATAAAAAGAATAGCGATTGCCTCTGCCTCCGCCTTTGCCTTTTTTAATGAATTCAATCTTGCTTCAAATCTGATTAGTTTTGAATATGAACTTCTTAAATACACTTCAGCCGAAGGTAATCATAGCAGTTGCGCTAATTGTCGGTACACTGATGGTAGTTTCGGCATTTATAGAACTTCAGCAAAGCAAAAGTGAAATCCTTCATTTACTTACCGAGCAATCTTCTTCATTAATTGAAACTGTAAATCAAAGCAGTATTAATGCACTCAATTCAAGTGAAGAAATAGAATTTCTAATAGCGGAAAGATTATTCAACAACGCCCGGCTCATCAGAAGACTCGACAATCTGAATCTTCTAACTCATCAAAAGCTTATCGAAATCGGAAAGGAGAATTCTCTTTTCAGAATAAATATTTTTAATAAAGAAGGTTTAAGGGTTCTTTCAAACCGAACTTTTGAATCTGATCATCTGCACGGAGAAGAAAATATTAACAGGTCAGAAGAATTAGCACAGATATTAAAAGATGGTTTGGATGAAATTGTTATCGGATTAAAAGAAGCAGAGTATTCTGATGGACAACGCTTTGCGATAGCAGTCTCAAGGGCAAATAAAAAAGGAGCTATTGTAATAAATCTTGATGCTCAGGAATTTCTGGAATTCAGAAAAAGAATCGGACTCGGAAAAATAATCAGAGATATCTCTGATAATCCTGGGATTGAATATATTGTTTTGCAGGATTCGATTGGTATTCTTGCCGCCGGTTTATCTGTTGATACAATAAGCTCGATAGTATCTGATCCATTTTTGATATCCGCTATAAATTCTGATAAAATCTATTCCAGAACTCACACATATAAAAATCAGGAAATTTTTGAGAGTGTAAAAAGACTTAACTATGACGGTGAAGTAATCGGGATATTCAGAATAGGTTTGACTCTTGATGAAGTCCGGGCTGTTGAAGACAGAATGTTTAGAAGATTGATCATCATTTCTCTGGTTCTTGCTGCTATCGGAGTGATCATTCTCAGTATAATCTTCACTACACAAAATCTGAAAACAGTCTCTAATGAGTTTAAAAAGTTCAAGACATTTACATCAACTGTGCTGGAGAATATGGGTGAAGCCGTAATTGTAGTTGATGAACAAATGCGAATTACGCTTTTCAACAAATCTTCGAAAAATCTTTTTAAAAGGAAAGAAGAAGAAATCATTCAGAAAAATCTTTCAGAATTGTCTGGCGACATTACCCGATCATTATTAGAATATTGCAAAAACAGTGATGAACAATGTGCAGATGTTGTAATCGACACAGCAATTGGCGATGAACGAAAATACTTGCTTCTGAATTTCACCAGGAATAAAGATGAAGATGGCAAAGAGAATTTTATTATTGTTATAAACGATTTAACCGAATCACGCAGACTCGAAGAAGAATCGAAGCGTAAAGAGAAACTTTCAGCAATGGGCGAACTTGCTTCGGGAGTTGCACACGAAATCAGGAATCCAATCAACGCAATCGGGATGATAGCCCAACGGCTTGACAAAGAATTTAAAGTTGAAAACGAACAAGACGAATATCACAGCATCACAAGTCTTTTGAGAAGCGAGGTCACAAGGATTAACAAAATCATCACACAATTTCTGAGTTACGCGAAGCCGCTAAGTCTTCAGATGAAAAGAATAAATTCAAAAGCTTTTTTTGATGATATTTACAGATTATTTTCTGACCAAGCAAAACTTAAAGGAGTGGAACTTATAAAATCATCAGACCATTCTTTTGATATGATGATTGATCCTGAGCTTATCAAACAATCATTGATGAACCTTGTGCAGAATGCAATTGATGCAGTTGATAAAAATGGCAAGATTGAAATAAATTATTTTAGAAAAGGGAATGATTTGATTATTGAAATTTCAGACAATGGTAAAGGAATTCCTGATAATGATAAGAATAAAATTTTCGATCTTTACTATACTACAAAACCGGAAGGCACCGGACTTGGCTTAAGTATTGTTCAGAAAATTATCGCCGAACATAATGGAACTATCGGGGTTTTCAGCGAAGTAAATAAATACACTAAATTCAAAATAACCATACCGCAAAAATGAAAGACTATAACATATTAGTGATTGATGATGAGGTTGCTCAGAGAGATGTACTTACCGGGTACTTGAAGAAAAAGGGTTACAAAATTTATTCGGCTTCATCAGGTAAAGAAGGGATTGAGATTGCTGGAGGTAATCCTGTGGATATAATCCTTTCAGATTTTAAGATGCCCGATTTATCAGGTCTGGACGTTCTCGAGCAGGTGAAAAAAATAAATCCTGAAATAAGTTTTGTGATTGTTACTGCATACGGAACGGTGGAAAATGCAGTTAAAGCTATGCGGCTCGGTGCATTCGATTACATTTCAAAACCAGTTGACCTTGATGAACTTGATTTGATGATTGAGAGGATCATCGAGCACAAAAATCTGAAATCTGAAAATCAATTATTAAAAACTCAACTGCAGGAGAAGTACAAAATTTCTTCCATAGTTTCTCAATCTCAAAAGATGGAAGAGGTTATAAATGTTGCTGCAAGGGTTGCAGACAGTAAAGCAAATGTGTTAATTACCGGAGAAAACGGAACCGGCAAAGAAGTGCTGGCCAAAGCGATTCATTATATAAGTCCGAGAAAGGATGCCGCATTTGTTGCTGTAAATGTTCCTGCGCTTACTGAAACTCTACTCGAAAGTGAATTGTTCGGACACGAAAAAGGTGCCTTTACAGGTGCAGACAAAATGAAGAAAGGTCGATTTGAAATAGCTCACGGTGGGACAATCTTCTTAGATGAAGTTGGAGACATTCCCCAATCAATTCAGGTAAAACTTTTACGTGTTCTGCAGGAACATCAGTTTGAAAGAGTTGGCGGAACAGAAAAAATTGAAGTCGATGTCAGAATAATCGCAGCGACAAACAAGGAACTCGAACAAAAAATTAAGGATGGTACTTTCAGGGAAGATCTTTTTTACCGGCTGAATGTTGTTTCAATAAAAATTCCTCCGCTGAGAGAAAGAAAAGAAGACATCCTGCCGATGATTGAAGGCTTCATCGAAAAGTATTGCAAAGAAAATAAAAGAGAGAAGCTTGAAATTTCCAAAGAAGCAGCAGATGTTCTGATGAAATATAATTATCCCGGAAACGTCCGCGAGCTGGAAAACATTATTGAACGCGCGGTTGTTTTAACACGAGACGAAGTAATTGCGATGAACGATCTGCCGATGAATATAAAAGGATTCAAAGAAGAGAAAACTCTTGCAGCGTTAGGCGAAGGAAATCTCACTGAGCAGGTTGAGGCACTTGAGAAACAATTAATCTTCGATGCACTTCAGGAAAGCAGTGGCAATCAAACTAAAGCTGGAAAACTTCTTGGATTAACCGAAAGAAATTTAAGATACAAGCTGAAGAAGTATAATATTAAACATTAGTGGTAGTCTCTGCAGTCACACTGAGCCTGTCGAAGTGTGACCGTCAGTCTTCGACAAGCTCAGACTGACAGTAAAATACAAGCCGGCCACGGCAATGAATACCACGACCGACTTGTTTCATTTAGAGGGCAACTCAAAAATCAAAACCTAAAGTGATAGCGTAAATCTGGTTGTTGTAGTCGTAGTAGTAATCATTAGAAATGTTTTTGATGTAATTGTAATTCAATGAAAGATAGAGCCCGCTGAGAATCTCACTAAGACCAAATTCCAGAGAAGCGCCGGCAGAATATTGGTTATCATGTCTCAGCTCACCGAGGTCATTCCCTTCTTGATCAGCCGCAGGAAGGTCTGTATAATTTCTAATCTCATATCGCCCTGAAATTTTCCCCATTATGTTCGAAAGGAAGAGATATGATAAAGTTAAACCAGTTTCAATTCCTTCGTTCGAATAAATATCGTTGAAGAGCTCTTCTTCATAATAAATGTATTCAATAGTATTAAAGTATCTGTTGCCGCCACTAAGGTTATTTCTAAAAAAAGCAAAAGCACTTAAACCAAAGTTATCAGTTATTCCCTGCCCTAACTGCAAATATAATTTTGCTTGCAGAACTTCATCTGCAAGCCCCTGGTTCTGCATCTTTTCAATATAAATTTTTTGATCGATCTCTGCCGCAACGGTAAGCGATGTCCGGCTTTCAAAACTATTTATCGATCTTAAGAAAGCTTTAAGCTGATAGTGAGAGAAGAGAGAAAAATTTTCATAATCAATCCTGTTGCCAATTGCACCGAGCTGAATTTTATTACTCTCGCTGATTGAATGCATATAATTTGCATAAGCAGAGATCTGGTTGAAATCATAAATGTAGTAATCTTCTTTATTGATTCTTACGGTATAGTTGAGTCCGATATTAAGCGGGTTATCATTTTGTGAGAATAGATAAGTGTTGACTGCACCAAACTTGTGAATTGTTGTAGATTTGTCAGCGTACTCATAGTAGCGATTTAAAAAACCTGTGTAGTAAATTTCAAAAATGTTTTGCTCTGTTTCTATATCGTAACCAAGCTCGCCGGTGAAAGCATTTATGAAATCGGATTCGTTCAGATAGTTATTAAAGATGTTATCATCGTAATATCCCTCGACATCAGCAGTGAGATAAAACTGTGCTTGTGCATTGAAACTGAACGTAGCCATCAATAGAACAAGCAAATGCAGAGAACTAATTTTTCGGTTCATTAAATAATTTCGTTTCAGGTTTTACTTTCGACCACCGTTACCACCGGCACCGTCATTTCCACCTCCACCGTGTCCGCCGCTTCCCTGACCTGCTCTTGTTCTTTTCCTTATTTTTTCAAGACTCATTCCTCCGGCACGCGTGTCCGCAATTCCGTCTCCGTCTTTATCAATGAAGACATCCTTGCCTCTCTTTTTACCGTTCTTTCCAGAGAGCTGATCTCCGCTGTGGATTTTGTTTCTATCTCTGATCTGGTTTTCGTCGCCTTGATTTTTCTGCTGGTTCTGTTCCTGGTTTTGAATCTGCTGCTGTTCTCTGTTCTGGTTTTGGATGGAATCCTGCATCTCCAGTGCAAATGCAAAGCTGAAAGAACCAAAAACTAAAAGTGCTAATAATGTTTTCATTTTATTTACCTCCGTTAAAATGTTGACAAAGCGTGTGCCGTTAAAAGAGTGTTAAAAGCTTAACAATTGATAAAATGTTGATGTGAACACGACCAAATTGTTGAGGGCTGCGACCAAATGGGCGAAGCGTAAAGCAAAACTAATGAAGTAAAAAAAGTGGTCTGAAGATGAATACTATTTTTTAGAAGCTACAATCACAAAATATCTTGGCAGTTTATCTGTCACTTGCTTTACTTCGGGTGATGTCTTCATATCGGGGTTTCCAAATAAGGTATAGATAATTTTTCTGTAGTACCTGTTTCTGTATACTTTTTTTCTTTGCCGCTGACCGTACAATTTATCTCTGCCCGCAGTAAAACCATTCTTATTTAATATTGATAGCAACTCTTCGGGAATAAATTCCTGTGTGTGAAATTCATTTGAAGGTTTATCAGCGAGAGTATTACATTTTGGTGATGTGACTGTACGATTCGGTGAGGATATTAACAAGGTACCACCGGTTTTTAGCAAACTATACAAATTTTGTATTGCGGATTCGTATTTTTTAACATGTTCTATTGTTTCGTAGCAAGTTATCAGATCATACATTTTGTTGCTATTGAATGTGGTAATATCTCCAACGGAATAACTTATTAAATCTGAGCCGTAAATTTTCTTCGCATAATCAATTAATTTTTCATTTATATCAACACCTTCATAACTAACAGCTCCTGCTTCAATAAACATTTGGCTGGAATATCCCACACCACAGGCAATATCAAGAACTGCTTTTCCTCTAGCATATCTGCAAGCGAAGCGGTAGCGCTCTAAATGATCAGCTTCAATTCTTTCACCGGATTTTCCCGGGATGAAGTACTCGCCCGTAAAATTTAATTCTTTGTCAGATTGTTTCATCTCTTATTCCATAAACTAGATAAGGTTAACTTATGTTTCAAGATTTTATTAACCAAATATTCTCATCCTGTCGGAAAGATGTTATTGTTGCTTATTTTTGCATCATCAATAATTAATTATTCCAGGGAAAATTATGAAAACCATACTTTTAATACTCATCGGCAAAAGGAAAGACGCTGCGGTAAAAGTTCAGCAAATACTAACTGCATGGGGCTGTAACATCAAAACTCGTCTCGGTATTCACGACGGTGTTCTGGAAAATTGTTCGGACACTGGTTTGCTTATTCTTGAATTGGTCGGTAAAGCCAAAGACAGCAAAGAAATTGCACGCAAGGTTGCACTGATTCCGGGAGTGTCATCGCAGCTTGTTGAATTAGAGAATCCGAAAGAATAGTAATTCGCTGACAAAATTCTTGGAGGTTTTGGATAAATCTTGGGAATTATAGCTCGCATCTTGTAATTTCCATGTGTGAGTATAAAATCTAAAATGAAAAAATATCCCAGGACTTCAATTCTGATTTTATCTGTTGTATTGCTCTATCTTCTACTTTTAATTCCGCTTGAAAACGATTTATCAATTCCTGAAGTAACTGACACTCCTTTTACTTGGAAACAGGATAGCGTTTGGAAAAGCTTAGAGTTAAAATTTTTATCAGCTAATGTTGAAGGTTGTGATAAAATACAGTTCACACTTGATTCATTATTAAAAAATTCCGATTTACTTTTAAAAGAAATTTCATCAGAGAGATTAGAACCTTCAGATAAAAAGTTTATAACTCTTGAAAACAATATCTTTAATATCGCACCGCTCATTCCGGTTTGCAATCAATACTTTCCCGATTACATAAATTTTTATTCGAAGCTAAGAAAAGTTGTTAAGAATCAATCCGTAAACTGGGATATGAATTCCACCGAAGCTAAAAATACTTTGTACCGCTTGCTGTACGGAAATCGGATCGCAATCGAAGAAATAATGCTTCAATTGCCTGAAAACCAGGTTGCATCACTGATAAATGGTGTGGATGAGCTATCGTCAACACCATCAGCAGATATGCTCGGTTTGAAAATTCACAGCGGAGATATTTTAGTTTCGAGAGGAGGGGCACCAACATCAGCTTTGATCGCCAGAGGTAATGATTATCCAGGAAACTTTTCTCATATCGCTTTGGTTCATATAGATGAAAAAACAAAATTGATTTCTATAATTGAATCACATATTGAAAGAGGAGTAACCGTTTCCTCGCTGGAAGAATATCTCAATGATAAAAAACTCAGAATCATGGTACTAAGGCTGAGATCAGATTTGATATCAGACAACCCGATGCTTCCTCACCGGGCGGCTGAGTATTCATTAAGCGAGGCAAAAAGAAAACATACTCCTTACGATTTTGAAATGGATATTACTGAAAGTGAAAAACAATTTTGTTCTGAAGTTGCTTCTTCCGCATACAAAAAATATGAAATAACATTATGGACGGGACTATCAACTATTTCATCAAAAGGAACGAGAAACTGGCTGGCAGCATTTGGAGTTAAATATTTTGAAACGCAGGAACCTTCGGATCTTGAATATGATCCTCAGATTTCTGTTGTTGCTGAATGGAGAGATCCAGAAACACTTTATAAAGATCATCTGGATAATGCCGTGACGGACGTAATGTTAGAAGAAGCGGACAGTGGAAAGGTTTTAACTTATGAATGGTACATTCTGCCAATAGGAAGAGTGATGAAGTTTTACAGCCTCATATTGAATGCCTTCGGTTCAGAAGGTCCGGTTCCGGAAGGTATGAGTGCAGAAGCAGCTTTAAAGAATGTCAATTATTCCAACACTCACGATCAAATCAAATCAAAACTAATTATTCTCGCTGAGCAATTTAAAATTCTAAATGGATATACACCCCCCTACTGGGAACTGGTTAATTTAGCAAGACAAGCTCGCGATGAAATAAGTAATTGAAATTTTTGAGTCGAATGAATTTGTTCAGGTATTTTCTTTGAACCCTTTTGGAGCTTATTCTTTTTCTTTCCTTTGAAAAGGAAGTTCGATTGTAATGCAAGTACCGGGATGATCTTTTTTGGCCATGCGTGAAGGACTCTTAGCTTTGATTGTTCCGCCATGACGCTCAACAATTCTTTTCACCACAGAAAGACCTAAGCCGGAACCTTCGGCAATAATTTTTTTTACGTTCGTTGCGCGGTAGAAATCATTAAAAATTTTGGGTATCTCATTCTCGGGAATACCAACACCATCATCACAGACTTCAATAATAAGATTGCTGGTGTCGCTGTTAATAATAATTTCCACAGCGCCGCCGTCAACTCCGTATTTTATCGAGTTCCCTATCAGGTTTGATAATGCTATGTCAACTAAAAATTTATCCCCTTTAAATTTTTGCTTTTTGTTTCTCACATCGCGGAGATTCATGTTAATTAAATGAGCATCAGCATAAGCATTT
>DATIJX010000041.1:0-5796 GCA_035478175.1 Ignavibacteriaceae bacterium | reverse complement strand
AAAAAAAAAAAAAAAAATGAAGAAATTATTTCCAGAGCAAGAAGAATTTTTTACTGTTGTGTAAAAATTAAATCCGCTCTAACCTGCGTCCGCGCAGGTGAAGAGAACATACAAGGTTTCAACTATTAAGCGAGTCAGAGACTCGCTCTACAAAATAAAAAGGCGACCTTTCGATCGCCTTCCAATAAAATTTATTGTAACACAGATTATTCCGAAGGAATGGCTTTGCCATTAATCTGTGCTACGGAAAATAATTTTTTACTTCATTAATAACATCTTCTTCGTATCTACGAAAGTTCCGTTCTGTCCGCTTGCTTTCAATTGATAAACATAAGTGCCTGAAGGCAAACTACTTGCATCAAAATTAAATCGGTGATAACCTGCATCGAGTGACTGGTTAATAAGACTTACAACAAGTTCACCAATAATGTTGTATACTTCAATTTTTACATTACTCGTCTGCGGAATTGAAAACTCAATTGTTGTAGATGGATTAAACGGGTTTGGATAGTTTTGCATCAGCGCAAAATTCTGTGGAGCACCTACTTCTGCAAAAACTTCAATACTGTATTCAATAGTTCCATCGAAATCAATTTGCTTCAATCTATAACTGTAATTACCCATATTCAGATTTTCATCTTTAAAAGTGTAGTTCATTCTTTCGGTTGTGGTACCAAATCCGGGAACAAAACTAATCTCTATCCATCTTTCATCTAGAGGAGTTTTTCTTTCGATGGAAAAGCCGGAGTTGTTTGTCTCGGTTGCAGTTGACCAGTTTAGTGTTACAGAATTTTCATTTGCTGATGCTGAAAATGATGAGAGCTCAACCGGTATCATTGATAATGCAAGTAAGTAAGCTGCATAAGCATCTATTCTTCCTGCGCCGTAACGTGGATCTTTCCCTGGAGTTCCTTTTTCAACAGCGGTTGTTTGAAGAATCATACTAACATCTGCGGGAGTTAGGTTTGGATTTATTGATAGAAGTAGTGCTGCAGTTCCACAAGCGTGCGGTGTTGCACCGGAAGTACCACTAAATGAAGCATAGCCTCCGTTATCTGCTGTTGTGGTGGTTCCATTTCCTGGTGCTGAAACATCGGGTTTCAATAAGCCCATTGAACCAGGGAGAGTTTCATAAGGATAATCCTGGTAAGCAAGAGGCATCGGATATGGATAACTTGGATAAATTGACTGAATATCTTCCCAGGTAGATGGTCCGTAAGGTGAAGAACTTGCAATAATATCTGTTTGTGCAACTACGTTCCCGACACCAATGATAGAACTCAATCCGCCAACTAAAGTCTGATCCGGGTGTATCCATCCTGTTGGTGAATTTCCAGGAGCAGCAATATTATAAGGTATTGGTGCACTCCCTAAACTACCACCATCATTACTTGTTGAATTTGTATGAACAACACCAGCAGCCATTTCAAAATCATTCATCTGCCTGTGCATTGGATAATTAGGTTTAGGAGAAAAATACCATTTGTAGCTGTGTGAGCTCGTGATTACATCAACACCAGCAGCAACAGAATATTGAATAGCCAGCCAGGAAGTAGATTCTCCGCTAAGTTTGCAATTAATTAATTTTGCACGTGGTGCAACGCCTGTTTGAGTGCCGTTCGTACCGTCACCACAGATGATGCCGGCAGTGTTTGTACCGTGTGTACCTGCCGGTCCGGGATTATTGTCATTGCCTTGAAAATCCCAACCAATAAAATCATCAATGTACCCATTACCATCATCATCAATACCATTTATATCTCCCGGATCGAAAACCCATGCGGAGCCGTTCCAAATAATTACTTTCCCGTTATTGTTGGCATCCTCACCGAGATTATGCCAAATTTGATTTATCAAATCCGGATGAGCCCAAAAGCAACCAGAATCGTGATTTGCTGCAAGCACACCTTGTCCGCTGTCACCCGCTGCCCAAACTGCCGGAGCGTTAATTAGAACTAATCCGATTTGAGGGGCTGGATTATCATTAGGATTTGGTGGATAAAACGTTTGCTGATCTTCGATTGGATCAATTAACAAGCTTTCATCAATTTGCGGATCGTATCTTATCTCTGCTATCTCATCAAAATTTTCTGCAAGATGATAGATAACCTGTGGAACAGCAGAAAAAACTACTGTGTTTGCCGCCCAGAGAATATCCATTTTACTAACAAGATTTTGTTGTTTCGCACTCTCAAGGTAATTGCGAACATCTTGCTGCTTAACATTGGCATATTCTCTTAATATTCTTACAACTTCCTTTTGCCTTTCTTTCTTTGGAAGAAAAGCTGTTTGCATTCTCAAATCATCAAAAGAATATTGCTCTTTCAGTGTTGCATAAACATCAATCATATCATTACTGGCAGCATCAAGCAAAACAACCTGAAGGTAAGGATTAATTGTTGAGTTACCAGCCTGAGCTTTGCCTTCAGTTGTAAAGATAAGAACGACTGATAGAAGACAAAGTAATGTAAATACTTTCTTCATATATGACCTCTCATTTTATTTAAGTTAGGAATTATCTTTTCAAGAATAAAATTGCTTATTTTATTTTTTAATATCAACTCCTGGCGTAATTATTTTTTATTATTTAGCTAAAATCATCTTTTTTGTCTCAGAAAATGTTCCGGCAGTGAGTTTATAGAAATAAACTCCACTGCTCAGATTCCGGACAAGCCGGAATGACTGATCAGAGTTATTATTGGAATGGAAATCAACTTCATATTCTCCGGCAGGAAGTTCTTCATTCACGAGCGTTGCGACTTCATTTCCTAAAACGTCGTAAACTATAAGCCTCACCCCCTGCCCCTCTCCCAAGGAGAGGGGAGAATTTGGAACGGTAAATTTTATTTTCGTACTTGGATTAAACGGATTAGGATAATTCTGCTCTAATGAAAATTGATTTGGTGCCCCAACTTCAACTTCAATTATAAATGAGTATTCAAATGATCCGCCAAAGTCAATTTGCTTTAACCTGTAATTGTAGGTTCCCGCAGAAATTTCCTTCTCGATAAAAGAATAAGACTTCGGTTCTGTAGTCGTACCAAATCCCGGAACAAAGCCAATAGTTGCCCAACTTGCCTCGGCGTAGTTCGAAGAACGAAGCCGGGTTCGTTCGATCTCAAATCCCTGGTTATTAATTTCAGTGGCAGTAATCCAGCTAAGATTTACTGATCCATCAAACAATTCATGATTAAAAGAGACTAACTCAACCGGTACAATTGGCGATGATATTTCAACAACAGCATTAAATACATTTAGTCTTCCTCCGGTTACAGTTATTCCCTGAAGCGCAGAAATTGAATCAACTCCATTAAACAAAACATCTCTGAACATCAATGTTCCTGTGGCGAGATTAGATTTATAAAAACTAAGTCGTGAAATATCGGCTGCAGCATACATCAAAGCTATTGCACCAGTAACCATTGGTGTTGCCATTGAAGTACCTGTTTTATTTGTATAAGTACTGTTCACATCCGTACTCAAAATGCTAGTACCCGGCGCGCCTAAATCTATTGTTGTAAGTCCATAGGCAGCTCCGCTATTCTTTAAATCAAATCTGGTGGTGTTTGTGACAGCAATCATATAATCGCTGGAACAGGAAGTTGGGACATCACCTGTTACATCAATATTAATATTCAGGTTGGCAGTGGCTCCACAACTTAGTATTCCATGAACACCAAGAGAATCATACATCGCACACCAAATCGGATAGTTTGCCGGCTGACCGTAGTCAACACCAAAAGATGAATTTGTTGCAACTATAAAAGCACCAAGAGCGCCGTTCGTTTCATTATACTGTGCCCTAAGCTCAAGTGCATACGCATAAGCTGCTACAACAGTAGCTTCGCTTGAAGAAGAGCCTGCAATCGGCAAAACTTTTACATTCCAGTTAACACCAGAAACGCCCAGATTATTATTTCCTTTAGCGCCGGATATTCCTGAAACGTGAGTTCCGTGCGAATTGCTCGGAACATTTGGTGAGTTGTTGTAAGCATTCCAACCTCTAAAGTCATCAATGTAACCGTTGCCGTCATCGTCAATTCCATTGCCTGGTATTTCGTTCCAGTTGTACCAGTAAGTAAGGTCAGGATGATTAAGCTGGCATCCGCCGTCCACAATTGCAACGACAATAGTATCACCGTGAACAGTCACTCCACCAGTTATAATATCCCAAGCTTCGGGTGCATCAATATCTGCATCTGGAGTTCCGCCAGATTGACCTGTGTTGTGCAGACCCCATTGATTTACAAACTGCGGATCATCAGGAAAATTTGCAAATTGAGAAGAGAATTCATCAAACGATTCTCTTAATGTAACCCGATGGTTGAACTGAACAATACTAACGCGGGCATCTCTGCTCACTCTGAATCTTACTTCAGCATCGTCATTTTCCTCTGAATTATATTTTACCCACCAGATGTTCATTCTATCAGAAAGAAGCCTTATGCTTTCCATTTCAATATCAACATAACTCTGCTCGAAGGTATCCATAGAAACTTTTTCTTTGAATTGAATGATGAGTTCACCCGGAATGAATTCGTCTTCCTGAGGAAGTATAAAAGAATTAAATGCCAGGCAGATTGAAAGGATAAGACTGGTAGAAAATTTATTCATGATTATTCCCTGAATTAAAAAAATAATAAAGGGAATATAATTAAATAAGAGAATTAATCTAGCAGAAAAACTATTTTAAGAGATTGATACCGTCTATTCTGTCGTTACTGAAATAATCAATTATTAAGTAAGATTTTATTTATGCTTTGAGTTTGCGATTCAACTTTAGTTTTTTCTTCTTTATTTAATTCTAGTTTTGCTATATCCATATATTCACCAAGTGCTTCTTCATATAATCCTTTTTCATAAAGAATATCTGCAAAGAAAATCCTGTAGGAAGGGATCTGTTTTGAGTCAGGATATTTTCTGTAGGTCTCTTTAGCAAACACAACAGAGGATTCCTTGTATCCGTTTTTGGCAAGCTGCATTGCGCCGTTTAACCTCTTTATTCCAAAATCATCAGCTTTTATTTCCGGATTCTTGTTTTGTCCCTCTTTATTTCCATATACGGCTGTGTTACTGGAATTATTCTTCAAATCGGGTTTAGGTGCATTGATCATATCCTCCATTGCCAACGCAAGAAGAAGATCATCGGTGCTCATTGTTTTAATACTTGCAATAGAAACAGCAGAGTATTCTGCAAGATTAATAATATTTTTCGATCCTTTAATCTGAATGGAAGACTTTGATCCAGTAATGACAAAATCATCAGAGCGTAAAACTGTACCTTCTGCTACTTCAAGCCAAACTTCAGAAGTACCTGACCGATATTGTACGGTTCCTTTAACATTTATTGCTTTAAATTCCTGTGCAATAAGTGATGGAACAAGTAACAGCAAAATCAAAAAGGTTTTACCTGTATAAAGAGATTTCATTTCATTTAACATTTTAATTTCTCCTGATTAATAAACATCAATAATTTCAACTTTACCGGCAGCTAATCCTAAATTGTTAACTGCTTCACGGTTAAACTTTTCAACACCAACATTCCATGCTTCATCAAAGTCAGTTAGGGAGGTTGTTTCAATTGGAATCCAGATTTCATCCTTTCCCTGCTCGTTTTTCCTGATGAAATATTTAGAATCATTATTAGTAATATACTTTGCCTGAGTTGGATATAATTTCGTGTTGAATAAAACATTTACGTGCCTGATTTCACCATCTTCTTTGTAATCAACAAGAGCAATCTGTACACCAACACTTTCAAGCAATGAGGAATATAAAACACTTAAATCATCGCAA
>DATIJX010000040.1:0-2021 GCA_035478175.1 Ignavibacteriaceae bacterium | reverse complement strand
CTTTCAGAATATTTAACAATGATGAATAGTCATCTGGTAAGAAAAATTCTCCGCCTGTATCATTTGTGAGCAGATTTAAAAACTGATAATTCATCACCGGATTAGTCATTTCAATATCTATCTCTCCAATATTAAAACTGCTGTTATCCTTTCCCAAACTTCGGCCGTCAGTCATTGCTTCAGCAGAAAAACTGAAATCGCCGGTTTCATTTATAATAATTGAACCTTCATACAAACCCGGTCCAACGTTTTGCATATCGGTTTCATATCTATTCTTTGCTGAGGATATTCTGATTTTAATCCCGGCATCAGAAATTGGGTTCAGCGATTCATCAAAAACTTCACCGCTAAATTCTATTCTCTCACCCTGCGAAAAATTTTTCTTTGATGATTTTACCTTGACCAGCTTTTGCTCTTCGCTTGCTTTTAACCAGCGAAGCGAATTGACAATGAAACTATCGAATAAATCCAGTCCCTTTGGTGCAATTTGTAATTTCCATTTCCAGATATCTTTCGCCAAAACTGAAATGGATCTCTTTCCGCTGAAATTATTTGAAATTATCAAAGGAGAATTAACAACTGAGTTGTTCACTTTAATCTGTGCGAGTGTCTTACTTTCAATCCGGGGATTAAAAATAACACTCGGCTGTAAAACAGGCGGCAGGTTATTCCAGGAGTCAATAAAATTTTGATCAGAATGTTGAAGGATTGGGTTTGCACTTTGTTCCGGAAGAATATATGGCTGGACTTCTCTGTTTCCTGCAAAATTCTGGTTGAATGTAAATGGAAGTTCATTCCCAAATCTTGAAAGTTTATTAATACTTATTCCAGCAGACAGCGTTAGAAAGTAGGGAATTCTATCTTCTTTAATTTTTAAGATTACGCGGTTCAACAGCTCTTCAGGTGTTGCATCAGATGGAAAGCCAATAAGAAATAGAACATCCGCACTATCAAGTGTTTGGTAATTCAGTCTGTCCTGGAACTTATCTCTTGATAATTGGACAATTGAATTTACTTCTATGCTTTCATCCCGCTTGAGTGAATTTTTAATAAATGTTAAGTCGGCATTTGGACTTGATGCAAGCAGCATCACTTTAATTTTGTTTGAAAGAACATTAACGTAAAAAACCTGCTTGTTATTTGCAGTGGTGAACTCATCTTTCAAATTTGATAGTACAATGCTCAATTTTTTTTCACCGCTGGTTTGTGCTTTGTAATCAAAAGAAACATTCTGAATCCCGGCACTGCTAAGGATTACTGTTTGCTGCGATATGAATTTATTATCTTCGTATAAAGTTGCAGTAACTGATTCCCCGGCAAAGCCTTTATTAGAAATTGTTGCAATGATGATTGTGGGAGTTTCGGCATAGAGGAAATCATTGTGCAAAACTTTTTTTAATTCAACATCCTTCCGCTGTGTAGTATCTCCAATGCCGATTGTGAAAACAGGTATACCAAGATTGATCGCATCATAATAAGGGTTACTTCCGGAAGTAATCACACCATCTGTAATTAAGGTTATCGAAGCGATATTTTTGTCTGAACGCTTAACATAATTAAATATTTCCTGCAAGTTAGTAGATCCATCTGAAAAATTTATTTCTTCCAAACTATCAACACTTACATCTACTAAAGAATTTCCAAATTCATAAAAAGTCAGATTACTTTCAGATGAGTAATTTGAAAAATCATTCAGTATTTTCTGAACTTTTGTAGTACGGTCAGTTCCATCATCAATATTAATTGATCTTGAGTTATCTATGAAAACTAAGTTGCCTGGTTCAAGAGTTAATTTTTTGCTGAGATTTAATATCGGTTCGAATAAAATCAAGCAGAGAACGAGTAATGCCAAAACTCTTAAAGTTACCAGTAAAGTTTTTTTTAACGGATCGATTTGAGGGATTGTATAACGGTAGACATAAAAAGAATAAAGAGCAATCAATAACAAAGCAATTACGAGGTAAGCTGCTGAGTAAGCCATTGACAATTGAATATTTTCGTATCCGAACATTAAAAACTCA
>DATIJX010000039.1:0-12579 GCA_035478175.1 Ignavibacteriaceae bacterium | reverse complement strand
GTACGGTAAGCAAAGCTGAATAACCAATTGCGCGGGGAGTAAATCTCAATTTAGCTTTTCCGTCAGAGCCGGATCTAATCGGGTTCTGAATTGAATTTAGAGATGCATAACGGATTAGTCCTCGTGGTCTGTTAATTTTATCCATTATATCATCGCACGCATCAATACAGACAGTACAGTTAACACACTCAAGCTGAATTCCATTGCGGATATCAATTCCTGTTGGACAAACTTCCACACACTGATAACATTCAATACAATCGCCGCGATTCTCCCAGCCTTCATCTTTTTTAAACTTTTTCCTGGGTTCACCACGGACATTATCGTAAGCGATGACAATCGAATCTCTGTCAAGTAAAACTCCCTGTAGTCTTCCATAGGGACAAACAATTGTACAAGCCTGCTCTCTGAAATTTGAGAATACGAAATAAAATATTCCTGAGAATATAGTGATGGCAAATAATCCCTGAAGATGCTCAGATGGCGGATCAGTTATTATTTTGATCAACTCATCTATCCCGACGATGTAAGATAAAAAAATGTTTGAGATGAAGAATGCAATTGCAAAAAAGATTATCTGCTTGCTGAATTTTTTGAAAACCTTGCTTCCTGTCCACGGTGCTGATTTTAGTTTACGCTGATCTTTTGAATCGCCTTCAATCCAGTATTCAATTTTCCTGAAGATCATTTCCATAAAAATAGTTTGTGGACAGGCCCATCCGCAGAAAATTCTTCCAAACACTGCTGTGAATAGAATCACAAAAACAATCAGTGAGATCATCGCAATGGCAAGCAGATGAAAATCATGAGGACCGAATAGAACTCCAAAGAGAATAAATTTTCTGTTCAGAAAATCAAAAAGCATGAAGGGATGACCATTTACTTTTATGAAAGGAGTCAGGATAAGAATTAAAAGCAGAATAGCCGAAACAACTATCCTTGCTCTGTGAAATCTTCCTGAAGGTTTTTTTGGATAGACCCATTTTCTTTTTCCATCATCAGTAACTGTAGCTAATTGATTTCGAAATGTTTCGGCTTCATCATCGTATAGCTGCTTTTCAAGTGTGTCTTCGTTCATTAACTAATTCAATTCTTTTTGATTTAAGATTAACGAATGATGATTTTAGAAGTAAAAAGTAATTTATTAGAAAATCAAAAATCGCACATCGTTAATCGTCATTCAACTTTTTCTTCAACCCAGATTTTTCCTTCGGCCGCTTTCGGAGCTGCAGGCGTTGTTCCATGCAGACTCAATACATAACTGGAAACTTCCTGCATCTGGTTTGGATTAAGCTGAGTCTGCCAGGCAATCATTCCTTTTTCAACAACTCCGTACTTAATTACTTTGAAAACATTTTTTATTCCGCCGCCTTGTATCCAGTAATCATCAGTCAGATTTGGTCCGACAATTCCTCCGCCATCAGCAGCGTGACATGCGATGCAGTTTAAATCATAAATTACTTTACCAGCAGACAGAGAAGCTGCATCGGTTAAAAATTCTACTGTCTCTTCATTTACAAATGCGCCTGATTTTATTAAAGCCTCTCTTTCAAGGGATGCAAACCTGACTTCTTCAGCATATTCTTCGTGCATAACTTGTCCTGATCCTATTACATGATAATCAATCATATAATACGCTGCGAAAATAATTGTAATAATGAACAGCCAGGAAAACCATGGTGGAATTTTGCTGTCAAGTTCCTTTATTCCATCAAAGTCGTGATCGAACATTATGTCCTTTTCACGTTCGATTGGAGTTGATTTAGTAAGTAACTGATTTATTTTAGATAATACAGATGCCTTCTTCTCTTTTACTACTTTCGGTTTGCCTTCGTAATAAATTATGCTGAGCAAACTGATAACGATGATCAGAAGAAGAATGAGTGCAACTGTATCATAATAGTTTGGAGGAAAATCAGATTCGCCTGCAGCGAATACATTGAACATAAATGATAGCACAAATGTGAATATCAATATAAGTTTCTTAGACTTCATTTGTTCCACCTGTAAAATTTGAAACTTCTTTATTATTTTCGTTAAGCGGCAGCTCACTCATATGCTTAATATATTTTTTATCAACTTTGAATATCCAGATTATCATCCCAATAAAGAACAGAATAAAAATTATCATCGAAATGATCGTATAAATTCCGATTCCTTCAATTGACTGCAAAACTTCCTTAAACATTTTATTTACCTGCCTGTCCCGATGCTTTTATATCTGTACCAAGTCTCTGGAGGTAAGCTATTAAAGCAATTATTTCTTTATTCGGTTCAGCTGGTGCACCAGCGTTTTGAAGATCCATTGCAATCATCTGAGCTTGTTTTTGCAGATCATCGTTCGCAACTTTTTCAAAGCCTTCCGGATATGGAACACCGATGCTTCTCAGCGCATTAATTTTTGATTCAGTAGTAGAAATATCGAGATCATCCGTCAGCAGCCACGGATAAGCGGGCATTAAAGAACCCGGCGACATACTGGTTGGGTCTTCCATATGCAGATAATGCCAGAAGTTTGGATACTTTCCTCCAATGCGGTGAAGATCAGGTCCGGTTCGTTTTGATCCCCAGAGAAATGGATGGTCATAAACATACTCGCCCGCTTTCGAATATTCACCGTACCTTTCTGTTTCACTCCTGAATGGTCTGACTAACTGTGAGTGACAGTTATTGCAGCCTTCACGGATATAAATATCTCTTCCCTGCAGTTCCAGTGGAGTGTATGGTCTGACTGAAGCAATTGTGGGAACATTTGATTTGATCAGAAACATCGGCACAAATTCAAAGACAGATGCAAGAAGAACTACAAAAAGAGTCAGCACCAGAAATATTGCAGGCTTTCCTTCCAGCCAGCGATGAATTACTCCACGCTTAAGCGGGTCTTTGAACTTTTCAAGTGCAGGCGCTTCGGCTTGTTCTTCTTTTGCGAATGAACCTTGCTTTGCTGTTTTAACTAAATTGTAAACCATCACAATGACACCGATAAAATACAACGAACCGCCAATCATTCTAATAATATACATCGGAACAATCTGTAATACTGTCTCAAGGAAATTTGGATACTGAAGAACTCCAAGCGGAGTGAATTGCTTCCACATTAATGATTGAGTGATTCCGGCAAACCACATTGAGAGTGCATAGAAAACTATTCCAAGGAAGCCAATCCATAAATGAAAGTTTGCAAGTTTCTTTGAATAGAGATTTGTCTTCCAGAGCTTTGGTACTAACCAGTAAAGAATTCCAAAAGTTAAAAATCCATTCCAGCCAAGTGCACCAATGTGAACGTGTGAAATTATCCAATCAGTGAAATGCGCGATTGCATTTACATTTTTTAATGAAAGCATCGGTCCTTCAAATGTTGCCATTCCGTATGCGGTAACAGCAACAACCATGAATTTCAGAATAGGACTTTCTCTTACTCTGTCCCAGGCACCGCGAAGAGTAAGCAAACCATTTATCATTCCTCCCCACGAAGGAGCTATCAGCATTATTGAAAAAACTGTTCCGAGTGATTGTGCCCAATCAGGTAAAGCTGAATATAAAAGATGATGAGGTCCTGCCCAGATATACAGAAATACTAAAGTCCAGAAGTGAACAATTGATAACTTGTACGAATAGACAGGTCTGTTTGCTGCTTTAGGCAAGAAGTAGTACATCAAACCGAGATAAGGAGTAGTTAAAAAGAAAGCTACTGCATTATGTCCGTACCACCACTGCACAAGTGCATCCTGAACGCCGGCATAAATCGGATAACTTTTCAGGAAAGTAGCAGGAACTTCAATTGAATTTACTACGTGAAGAACAGTGACCGTAACCCAGGTAGCAATGTAAAACCAGATTGCAACATACATATGTTTTTCGCGTCTCTTGATGATCGTTCCAAACATATTGAGACCGAATGCAACCCATACAAGTGCAATTGCAATATCAATCGGCCATTCAAGTTCTGCATATTCTTTGCTGGTTGTGTATCCAAGAGGAAGGGTAATTGCAGCGGCAACAATAATCAACTGCCATCCCCAGAAGTGAATGTTACTCAACATATCGCTGAACATTCTGGCTTTACACAATCTTTGCAGAGAATAATATATTCCCATAAAAATTGCATTTCCAACAAAAGCGAATATCACAGCGTTTGTATGAAGAGGTCTGATTCTTCCGAATGTTAGAAACGGGATATTGAAGTTAAAAGCAGGGGCAAAAAGCTGCGTTGCAATTAATATACCGACAAGCATTCCAACCAATCCCCACACCACGGTTGCTATTGTAAACTTTCGAACTATCTCATTATCATAACTGAATTTCTCTATTTCCATATATTGCTCCTATTTGATTCCACAAATATTGAACTCCTAATGGAGTTCTTTTAACAGAGATTATACTTTTCTATTCTACAAATATTGAACTCCTAAGGAGTTATATTTTGCTGTGCTTATTTAAGACACATATTGAAAATTTTATTTTTTGCCTTCGCTCCAGAGGAGCGATATATTTATAGTAGATATAAAACGTAGCAAAATCTCGCACTCCTTTAGGAGTGCAATATTAAGTTTCTTATTCGGTTTCTAAGAACTCACACAAACAATACAATTTTATTTCTCGTCTTTAAGTTCCTGCTTATCTGATATATCGGAATTATTCTTTTCTGAATTATCATTGTCGAACAAAACTCTTATGGCAGGCGTATGTGTATCTTTATACTGACCCTTTTTCACAGCGATGATGAATGCAATCAAAAATCCCAAAGCAACCAACAGACTAATACCAATTAATAAAACAATCACTGAGATAGTAAACCTCTCTTCTTAGCAAGTAAATTGGTTGAGAGAGTTGCAAACATTACAACCGAGATTGAACTTAAGGGCATTAAAACTGCAGCTATTAGTGGTGAAAGCATTCCCTGTATCGCGAAACTTAATCCAATAAGATTATATAAAAATGATATGACAAAACTAATATAAATTATTTTAATTGCCGACTGTGAATAGTTCAAAAACTTTGGTAGCATTTTCAAGTTAGTTGCATCAAGTATTGCATCGCAGGCGGGCGAAAAGCTGCTTATGTCTTCTGTTACCGCAATGCCAACATCACTTTGCTTTAGAGCACCCGCATCGTTCAGTCCATCGCCTACCATCAGGACTTTTTTATTTGAGGACTGAAGTGATTGCACATAGTCCAGTTTATCTTCAGGAGACTGATTGAAAAGCAGTTCATCCTCTTTGTTAAAAAATTTCAGGAGATTAAATTTTTCGCCTTCATTATCACCTGAGAGTAAAGATAATTTAAACCGTTTGTTTAATGATTTTATTATTTCGCCAATTCCTTCTCGATATGAATTTGTCACACTAAAAAGGCCAAGCATTTCATCATTCATCGATACAAAAATTTTTGTCGTGATATTATCAACTTCGGCTTCCTGATTTACGAATTGCTTTGAGCCGACTTTGACAACATTACCATAAACCACGCCAGTGATGCCAAGTCCCGGAATTTCATCAAACTTTGTTACTGGATAGAATTCATCTGCCTCTAATGAATGATATATTTTCAAACTAAGTGGATGAGTAGAATTACGAACAAGCGACTTAATGATTTTTTGCTGAAATGAATTAAGAACAGTGCCAGTGAAAACAAGATCAGATTTTCCGAGTTGAGTGATTGTTCCGGTTTTGTCGAAAACTATTGAGTCGACTCTGCCGAGGTCTTCTATCACCGAAGTATTGCGAAGGTAAAATTTATTTCTTCCGAAAATCCTCATCGCATTTCCAAAAGTGAATGGGACTGATAGAACAATTGCACATGGACAGGCAATTATCAACACGGCAGTAAAAACATTCATCGCAATGTTAAAACTCGACTGAAGCCAGAATCCAGCAGAAATAAAAGCAATCAGCAGCACAATTATTGTAAACCGCTTGCTAACAACATTTGAAAAGTTAGTAAAGAAACTTTCAGTCTTTTTATTGAATATGTCGTTGTTCCAGAGCTGAGTTAAATAACTTTGCGATACTTCCCTGATTACTTCAAGCTCAATTGCACTGCCAAGCTGTCGTCCGCCCGCATAAATCATTTCTCCTGAAACTTTGCTGACTGGTTTTGATTCACCTGAAACAAAGCTGTAATCAATTCTCCCATCACCATTAAATAAAATTGAGTCTGCAGGGATGATTTCATTTTTTCTAACGATAATTCTGTTGCCAACCATGAGCTTATTTATTGGAATTGATTTTTCTGTTCCTTCCTGCTTTATTGTAACTGAAAGCGGAAAGAATGATTTATAATTTCTTTCGAAGTTGAGATAAGAGTATGTCTTCTCCTGAAAAAATTTTCCGACGAGTAATAAAAAGATCAACCCGGTAAGTGAATCGAAATAACCTGCACCTGTTTGAGATAATGCTTCATAAATGCTTCTTCCAAACAAAGCGAGAATTCCAAGTGAAATCGGGAAGTCAATGTTGATAATTTTCTTTTTCAACCCTTTAATCGCTGAGCCAAAGTATTCCCATCCGGAAAAGAAAACAACTGGTAATGCAAGAATAAAATTAAGGGTGACAAAAAAGGTTTTCAGAAATGAATCTGTTACATCTATCCCCAGATATTCAGGGAATGAAAAGACCATCACATTCAAAAAACAAAATCCAGCAACGCCAATTCTGAGATGAAGAGTTTGTGAAGACTTGTTCTCTTTCTTCTGTTCGACTGATTCGAGAAGTATTTGTGGTTCGTAACCAATCGAGGTAAGCAGCTTCACTAATTCTTTAAGGGAAATTTTTTGCTCGTCCGCCGTCTCGTCTTTAATGATAGGTTTATTTGGATTATTGTCTGGATGATTGAATGTTACATTCAATTCTTTCCTAAGAAAATCAACCTGTGAATGAGTTACAGCATTATTCAGCTTGTATAGATTTTCAAGTAGCCAGATGCATGAGCTGCAATGCATCTGCGGGATATGGAATGTCGCTTTACTGATATTCTCATCCTGAAAGTCCAGTATCTTTTGAACAGTTGATGGATCGTCCAGGTAATCAAAACGATTTCCAAAATTCAGACTTGGAGAAATGCCAGGAGTTTGATCGAGGTTATAATAGTTACATAGCTTATTCTGATCTAATATTTCATAAACAGTTTTGCAGCCGTTGCAGCAGAAAAGTTTTTCATCAATTTTAATTGAATCATCTTTGCATTCATCACCGCAGTGATAGCACAATAACACCTGGTTCGTTTTATATTCCTGATTCAATTTCGATCAACAAAAAATTTTAAAAAAAGTGTGCTGAGTTGGAAATAGACAATAGAAAAATTTCCGGGAAGAAATATAATTACACAGATTTATTAAACGAAGATTTCAACTAAGCCTGATAAAATTCTTTCTGAAACATTTCTGGAACAGAAATTCAGTCATCAAAATTTTTGTTTCTGAATTACTGGTGAGAAGATAAACGTTTTTTTGATTTTGTCAGGAGTTGAGTAGTCCGCGTTAAATCAAGCAAGGACCTTAAAGCATCATTTACAGCAGCTGAATCAGAAAATGCTTTTGCAACATCCGGTTCGAGCATAACGACATTCGAACCTTCTTCTAAAATTCGTTTATAATATTTACCACGAACAGCATTAGAGTAATTAAAATTATATTCTCTTCTTAAATCACCATTAAGTTTCTTCCCTTTAGTTTTCATGTTTCTTCCTTTCTTTTTTAGTAGCATATCGAGCACTTATTATACGTACTGTCTCCCTTCGATCAGTATGTGATACCACAAGTAAATGATTTAATGATGAGTACCCGATTGTGATAAATCTTTGTTCACCGAATGAATGGTCAGGATCATTAAATGTTGCTGATAACGGATCATAAAATACTGTTATAGCTTCTTCAAACGAAACATTGTGTTTTATAAAATTTTTTTTTGCTTTCTCCCTATCCCATTCGAATAAAAGCAAGGTTTATCTCTTTCTATGCAAAATAATGTATGAAAATATTTTTAATATACGAATATTACTTATCATATTTAATCTGAAGAAAACCACTTCAATTTTATAAGTCCGGTTTCATACCCATTAAATTTGCAGCTATCCAGGGAATGAGCAAAGCAATATAACCCCAGAAGTATCATTGCTTTGAAAGCTTGTGGTATTCATCCCAGTTAGAATTTTCTTTGTCTGAAGTAAGTGCAGCCAGCTTTTTCTGTAGCGGAACAAGTTTTGCCATAAATGCAATTCCGGAAATTATGAATAGAATAATTGACCAGAGAATCCAGCCTGTTCCTAAAATTGGGATTTTAGCATGCATTGCAAGACCAATTCCAAATAAAGTAATACCAATTACACCCGGCATAGTAAAATATCTATCTGTTTTAATAATTCGCTTAAATGCGAAGGAAATCTTTTCGGGGTCTTTAGTCTTTTCAGAAAACATTTTCCAGAATAATCCGATCGTGATATTGCCAAGGAATATTATTACAAAGATTATATGAATGAGTTTTATTTATGAATAAGCCATTATTTACTTTCTGTTTTTTATTTCAAAAAAATAGAATTAGTTTGATAAATAAATACGAAACGAAAGTAAAAAGCCGGATAATTATCTGTTATTAAAGAACTCCATTTATGATTGAATTCAAACCCTCAATAAAATAAGCTGATAATGTAACGGATTTTTATTGATTTTTGTTACTAAGGTTTCCCATACAATATTATTAAAGTTTGAAGAAGTTTAACCTGAAAACTTTATTTTCCTAAAAGCTAAGTAACAATATCCATCCCGGACACTGTTAAACTTAACACCTTATCTTTTTGGATAAAAATTATTTTGGACAGATATGCATTAATTATATTTTTATGTTCAAAGGCAAAAGAATTTCAATATGAAAATAAACCGCACAGAAGAATTTGATCTCGCATATAGTTTCGTAACCGAAACAAATCGGAATATCTTCCTCACCGGAAAAGCAGGAACCGGGAAAACAACTTTCCTAAAATATCTTCGTGCAAATTCAATAAAGAATATGCTTGTTGCTGCACCAACGGGTGTTGCGGCAATAAATGCCCAGGGCGTTACACTCCATTCTTTATTCCAGCTTCCACTTGGTTTAATTTTACCTTATTCGGATTCTTTTCAGTTAAGTAAAGATTCGTTTAAAAATCATCCGCTTCTTTCAAGAATTCATTACAGCAAAGAAAAAATCAACTTGCTGAGTAGTGTGGAATTGCTTGTAATTGATGAAGCAAGCATGCTCTCCGCTTATATTGTAGATGCCATAGATATTATTCTTCGTTATATAAAACGCACGCCTGACCTGCCTTTTGGCGGAGTGCAGGTTTTATTTATTGGTGACCTGAATCAGCTTCCGCCTGTTGTTAAAAATAACGAATGGGAGATCCTGCAAGAATTTTATTCTTCAATCTTTTTCTTTGATAGCATCGTATTGCGTGACAACATACCTGTAATAATCGAGTTGAAAAATATTTATCGTCAAAAGGATTTTAAATTTATTGAGATACTTAACGGCATCCGCGATAACAACATATCAGAAGAAAACCTGAACTTATTAAGGTCGCGTCTTAAAAGAAATTTTATTCCGAAGGATGGCGAGGGATACATTACGCTAACTACCCATAATTATCAGGCAGACGAGATAAACAAAAGTAAATTGGAAAATCTTCCATTACGTTTGTACAGTTTTGATTCTGAAATAACCGGGGATTTTCCAGAGCATATATTTCCTGCTGAAAAAGAGTTAAAGCTTAAACTGGGTGCACAGGTAATGTTTCTGAAAAATGATACAGAAAGCAAACAATATTTCAACGGTAAAATCGGTACTGTAACAAAAGTTGATTGGGACAGCATCAGAGTTCGCTGTAAGGATGACAGTGATGAAATTGTTGTAAAGCAAGCTGAATGGCAAAACATTAGGTACAAAGCTGATCTTGAAACCCGTGAAATAACAGAAGAAGTATTAGGAAAATTTATTCAGTATCCGTTAAGACTTGCCTGGGCTATTACTATTCATAAGAGTCAGGGATTAACTTTCGATAAAGTTATCATCGACGCCGGGAGAGCATTTGCATCCGGTCAGGTTTATGTTGCCTTGAGCAGATGCACTTCTTTAGAAGGACTCGTTCTTATCAGTCCAATAAACAGTAATTCACTCACTTCACACAGGGAACTGAATGAATGGCAAAGTAAATACAGAGTTGAAAACCTTGATCAGCAGTTCACTGAAGCGAGGGAAGAATTTATTCTGCAGGAGCTTCAAAATATTTTCACCTGGAAAAACTGGTATTATAAGCTTAAAGATTTAAATGAGTTTTTACAGGAGAACCAGGCAAATCTTCCCCCTGATGCAACTGTGTGGCTGAATGACCTGATGACTAAGCAAAAAGCGCTTTACGAAACTTCTGAGAAGTTTAAAGAAACTTTGTTCCGACTCAGAAGTGAAAATCCCGATGCAGAAAGAAACATTCAACTGCAAAAAAGAATTAAAGACGCAGCGTATTATTTTTATAATGAAATCAATTCCTGGCGGAATTTATTCTTTAACCATCCTGTAAAAGTTCATACAAAAAAGCTGGCAAAGCCGGCTGACAGAATATTATCCGACATAAATCTTCTGCTTTCAGAAATACTGAATGACATCAGTTATTGTAAAAGCGGATTCATTCTAAAGGATTATTTAAAGAATAAAAAATCCTTCAACACAGCCACTTCATTAAAAACTTTACCGTTAATACAAAGCAGTTATGCAAAGGATAAAGCCGCAAAACCTGATACTGTTAAAGAAACAGTAAAGCTTTTGCGGCAAGGAAATAACCTTTGTCAAATAGCTGAGGAAAGAAATCTTGTTATCAGTACAATTGAAGGACATTTAGCCCGTGCAATAAAGCAGGGCTTAATCCAAATAGATGAGGTAATGTCAATTGATGAAGCAAAAAAAATTGCTGAATATTTTCCTAAGAATTTGGAAGATGTCATACTCAGTAACTTAAAAGAAATTGCACCACCAGAAATCAGTTATGGAAAACTGAGAATAGTTTTGGCATGGCTGGAGCGATGAAGATAATGAACAATCATTCCATATTTTATTTGCATTAAATAAAAAACCCCGAACGCAAAGCGAACGGGGTTAATATAAAAGTTGGCGACTACCTACTCTCCCACACACCTGCGCATGCAGTACCATCGGCGTACTGGGTCTTAACTTCTCTGTTCGGAATGGGAAGAGGTGTATCACCCAGGCTATAGTCACCAAAATCTAACAAAAAAAAGAAGATTGAAAGAGCTTGAGCCAATAGAGAATATCGAACATAACCTGTTTATAAAAATAAATGGTTAAGTCGCACGACTTATTAGTACTGCTTAGCTAAATTTATTACTAAACTTACACCTGCAGCCTATCAACCTCGTAATCTCCGAGGAGTCTTAAGTTACTTACGTAAGGGATACCCAATCTTGAAGCGTGCTTCGCGCTTAGATGCTTTCAGCGCTTATCACAACCGTACATAGCTACCCAACGATGCCACTGGCGTGACAATTGGTACACTAGAGGTACGTTCACTTCGGTCCTCTCGTACTAGAAGCGACCCTTCTCAAGTATCCTGCGCCCGCATAGGATAGGGACCGAACTGTCTCACGACGTTCTGAACCCAGCTCACGTACCGCTTTAATTGGCGAACAGCCAAACCCTTGGGACCTTCTTCAGCCCCAGGATGCGATGAGCCGACATCGAGGTGCCAAACCTTACCGTCGATATGAACTCTTGGGTAAGATCAGCCTGTTATCCCCGGCGTACCTTTTATCCTTTGAGCGACGGCACTTCCACTCGCAGCCGTCGGATCACTAAGTCCTGCTTTCGCACCTGCTCGACCTGTATGTCTCGCAGTCAAGCTCCCTTATGCCTTTACACTCAACGCATGATTACCAACCATGCTGAGGGAACCATTGAGAGCCTCCGTTACATTTTTGGAGGCGACCGCCCCAGTCAAACTACCCGCCTAACACTGTTCCTAACCCGGATTCACGGGTCGAGGTTAGAATCCAAATAAAACAAGGGTGGTATTTCACCGTTGGCTCCACCAAGACTAGCGTCCCGGCTTCAAAGCCTCCCACCTATGCTACACATGCCCTATCCGAACCCAATATTAGGGTGCAGTAAAGGTGCACGGGGTCTTTCCGTCCATATGCGGGTAACCGGCGTCTTCACCGGTACCACAATTTCACCGAGCCCGTGGTTGAGACAGTGCCCAAATCGTTACACCATTCGTGCAGGTCGGAACTTACCCGACAAGGAATTTCGCTACCTTAGGACCGTTATAGTTACGGCCGCCGTTTACTGGGGCTTCGATTCAAAGCGTCGCCTTGCGGCTAACCTCTCCTCTTAACCTTCCAGCACCGGGCAGGTGTCAGTCCCTATACATCGTCTTGATTGACTTCGCAGAGACATGTGTTTTTGTTAAACAGTTGCTTGGGCCATTTATCTGCGGCCTCATTCAGCTTGATTTGTACAATCTCACCTACTAGAGGCACCCCTTCTCGCTAACTTACGGGGTTAATTTGCCGAGTTCCTTAACCACGGCTCACTCGAG
>DATIJX010000038.1:0-4760 GCA_035478175.1 Ignavibacteriaceae bacterium | reverse complement strand
CTGGTTTTTCCGTCAGTGATTTTGATCTTGATGGGAAAACAGACATCGTATTTGGTACAGGTAGGGGAAATGTTTTTGTTATAGAAAATGAAGGAGAAAACCAATATACAAACTCCTGGGCTGGAAGTGTGGAAAGCTATCACGCATATATCCACACTCACTCTAATGATATAGACAAGAATGGCAAGCCTGAGTTCTGGGTTCTGGCTGATGCATTTTACAATGGAATAGCTACAACCCGAATAACAATCTTTGAAACGAATGGGGATAATAGTTACCACGTTGTTGGCAGGATAGACTTGATTGGAGTATTCTCATTCTATGCAGGAACAATGCAGGCAGTTGATATTGATAATGACGGAACAGAGGAAATTGCAGTTTGTATTGATGATAACTTCCTGATTCTGAAATTTAATGGCAGCCGTGATCACCATACGTATGAATTGTACTATATAAAGCAGAATGATTTGTTGACTCCGGGAGAATGGACGACGTATTACGGTGCTATTATGTATGATTTAAAGCAGAATGGAGACTATAACATACTTATCTCTATGAGCCATATTTTGTCTCAGCAAACAGGCAGAGTTCTTACTAAAATTTACAAACCAGATTCATTGTCTTCTGTCGCAAATTATGATCGGAATTTACCAGAATCATCAAGATTGGAACAAAATTTTCCAAATCCTTTTAATCCCTCAACAAACATAGCTTTCGGGATAAGTGGATCAATTGCAGTTACCTTGAAAGTATATGACATTTTAGGGAAAGAAATAAAAACACTGTTACAAGAAGAATTATCTCCCGGCAACTATACGGTAAGCTGGGAAGCCAGGGACAGCAATGGACAATTGCTTCCTTCAGGGGTGTATTTAATACAGTTAAATGCAGGCAATTACACCAAAACACTTAAAGCCTTATTAATGAGGTAATTTTATAACTAAAAATTTAAGGTGTGAAAATGAAAAAGATAATTTTCTTAGTAGTATTGTTCTATGCTATGACCTTCGGACAGGGATGGAATAGCACAGTAACAACCACAATCAGTGAATCTACTCTTCAAAAGATGGATCAGTTTACCAATAAAAATGGCAATCATCTGCTCATAAAAAAATCCAATGGCAACATTGTGTACTACAACTTAAATTCCCAGGGCACAGTGGATAATAATAAGACAGCAACACTGGAATCTAATGGTGATTTTCCAACCATTACTGGCAACAATGACATAGTATATGCTTTCTATAAAGCTGGCAGCTACATCAAGCTGAAGTACACAACAAACGGAGGTACAAGCTGGACTTATAATTCCAACCTTGATCTGAGTATTGGTTCTAATGAATGCAACGGTGTCGATGCTGTTTATGAATTAGTTCAAGGAGTGCATCTTGTTTGGGCAACAAAGGACAGCGAACCATACTTTGAAACTTATTATTATCGTTTGACTCCGTATCCTAATCCTTCCTGGGCTGACTATAAAAACGTAACAGATTACACAGGGTTTCAGTACGGAAGCAGACCAACAGTAGCTTTTTCGGATAACAGAGTTCATGTGAGTTTTGGACCAGTCTCAGGGCTTGCTGTTGGAGATGTTTCAACAAGGGATAGATATAATGGAAGCTGGCAAACACCGCAGAACGCATCGGGCAGCGATTATTCCTCAGTTGAAAAGTTAATAACGAGTGGCAACTACATCTATATGATTTACTCTCAGTCGGTTCCACCATCTTATTTCGATCTTGCATATAAGGTGAGAACGCTATCAGGCACATGGTCATCAGGTTCTGGAACAGATATAGTGACTAACATTATTGGTACAGAGTATACTTTTGATATTTGCAAAACATATGATAACAAACTCCAGTTAGTCTATGAGATTAATGATGGGCAATATCAAGATTTATTACATAGAAGTTATGATGGCAGTTGGAGTAGTACATTTACAGTTGATAATAATCAGTATTTTGCTGGAAATCCAAAAGGAATATCGAGTACATCAAATGACTTTTTTGTTATTTGGAAGCGTCAAAGTAGTAACTCGTTGTTTTACCGCCAATATGATAATTATCCATTAGCTCCCCAAAATCTATCAGTAACTAGCAGAGACTTTGGTCAATGGTCTCATCCTGTATTAGCCTGGTCATTTAACAACGAGCCTGATGTTTTCATATATATTTACGGTTATGAAGTCCAGCGAAGAACCAGAACTGTTCCCGGTAATTTTGGGAACTGGTCAACAATCGCTTATACAAGAGGTGACGTTAATTCTTATAACGACTATGATATCATTATTGAAGGAACGGGGACTATATATCAAGCAGAATATAGAATTAGGGCGATTGATGTTGGTAATAAAGCTTCTGGCTGGTCATCAACTGTTTCAATTTATTTCGGTCAATTCGGAAAAATGAATAATGGAATGCAAAGATTTGAATATCAACTTTCGCAGAATCACCCTAATCCGTTTAACCCAGCTACTACTATTGAGTATTCAGTCGGATCAACCGGATTAGTAACCCTAAAAGTTTATGATATGCTCGGAACTGAAGTAGCTTCTTTGGTCAACGAGCATAAAGAAGCAGGCAGTTATTCAGTGGAATTCAATGCTGCAGATTTACCAAGTGGAATTTATTTCTACACTCTAACTTCAGGAAACTTTATGGAAACAAAGAAATTAATTTTGCTTAAGTAGGGCCCACAATTAAAAATACCCCGTCTTTTCGACGGGGTTTTATATTTACTTGATATCAATTAAAAGTAAGAAGAAATTATTTTAGCAATTCTTTATATTTATCGTTCTTTGCTAAAAATGCCCGAACGTATGAGCAAGTTGGTATTACTTTTAGATTATTTTCTTTAGCAAATTCTAAAGCGGCTCTAACGACGTGAGCCGCTAATCCTTTCCCTCGTAATGCAGAGTGAGTAAATGTGTGATTCAAATCTACTTTATTATTCCTCATCTTGTATTCAACATATACTTCGTTTCCTTCGGTATAAATTACAAACCTTTCGTTTTCCTTCTCGTGAATTACTTTCTGTTCCATATTCTTTTGCTTATTTATTAATTGTGAATTTATATTCTTTGTTTGAAAAATTTCCTATTCCATCAAAGAAAAACTTTTCCACGAACTTAACATTATTATCACTGTCAACCATAACAACCGAAGAACATCTCGTTCCGTAATTTTCTGATTTGATGAAAACGGGCGAGAGCATTCTTTCCAGATCAAGCCCTACTCCTGTATCCGGTAGTTCTTCATCTTTAGCAATTGATGTATCCTTAAGTATTGCAATAACTTCCCAGGCATTAATATCTTCCTGTTGAATTAAACCTTGAAGATGTCGTTTACTCCTTTCAACTTTTGGCCATGGAGTGTCCAAAACCGCATTGCTGATTCCGTGAATACCTCGCTCAAGCTTCTGTAATTCTTCAGTTTTATTTGAGAAATAGTAAAGCTCATCAACGCTACCAAGAATAAGATTAAAACCATTGTAGTTATTAAGAGTTGATTTCAGTCTGCTGTAATATTCCTGAGGAGAGATATCGTTAACTAAAAAATCAAGTGTTAGATTTCCTCGCGATGGCGCATCGTTTCTGTGGTTTTTCATGTCTCTGAAGTTCGTAATGGCAGCAAACTTTCCTTGTTTGGTTATTCCCATCCACGTTCCGCCTGCCTGCAAGTCCTTGCCAGCAAGAAGATCAGGATGTTCTGTCCAATAATCTGCCTGCTCGCTTGGACGATTGTAAAACTCATCCCTGTTGGCAGCAAAGATTAGCTTGTATTTTGGATGAACGTTATTTGCAAAAACTATCAGGCACATGTAAATTAAATTTATAAATAGTCTTATAAACCTTCGAGGTTTGCATACTTGTTTAAGACTCGAAACCTCGAAGGTTGACTTAAGTTAAAAACATTCCTCTTTTACTATTTTACCGTTCACAATCACTTTGCAGACGTGTGAAGTATATTCAAATGGATTATCATCAAAAATTACAATGTCGGCATCCTTGCCTTGTTCAATGGACCCAACACGATTTGATATCCCTAAAAGTTCAGCAGCATCAATTGTAATTGAAGCAAGCGCATTTTCAAACGGAAGTCCGTAAGCATTCGCTACTGCTGCTTCAAACAAAGCTACACGTGTTTTCGGAACATAACTTTCATAGCTGCTCTGAAGTGCAAATTTGAATCCTTCTTTGTGAAGATTTGCAGCAGTTTCGAAAGAAGCATTTTTATAATCGCCGATAGCCCTCATCATTGGTGGATGAAGTATGATAGGGTAGTTATATTTTTTCAGTTCATCAACAATGAGATAAGCTTCTGCAACTCCGTCCAGAACCATACCCAGGTTGAACTCTTCAGCTAATCTTAATGCAGCCATAATGTCTGCTGCTCGGTTAACTGAAAACAAAGCCCGAATTTCACCATTCAAAACTTTAAGCAGCGTTTCCATTTTAAGATCGCGTGCAGATTTTTCTTCTGGCTTACTGTTCTTCAATTTGTTGCCGTATTCAATTGCTTTGTAGAATTCCTGTCTGAGCATTGCAACACCTTTTGAACGTGTGCCCGGCTTCTCATAATTGTTTTTGATTGAACTGCTGAGAGTAAAAGCAACCATTGACACAGAATCAATAACATAATCGGTGAAGGATTCACTGTAAGTTTTAACTATCATTGTCTGCCCGCTTGCAAGTGCCCCGGGAGCGTGCCCAGTGTGAATTGTGGTAATTCCAAGACTCAAAAGATAATCTACCAGCT
>DATIJX010000037.1:0-3980 GCA_035478175.1 Ignavibacteriaceae bacterium | reverse complement strand
TCCGAGATAAGAATGACCTAAAAATCCTGAATGCTGTTTGTTTGTGTAAGAATGAATAATTGTATCCTCTACTTCGCCGCCGACCTTGCATACTTTTCCGATGCTCACATTCGGATAAATTGTTGCACAGCTTTTTATTTTGCTTGATTCGCCAACATAAAATGGTCCCTGGATAACTGCATTCGGAAATATTGTTACATTCTTTTCAATGAAGATTGGTCCTGTAGAGGCATCAAGCACAACACCGGGTTTTATTTCAACATCCTTCCCGATGAAAATATTTTTTTTGTTTACAAAGTTGACACCCGGATATTTCTTTTTTGCAGAAGATTTACCTTTCGAATAAATCTTGAAATCATTTTGAATTTCTTTTCCGTTCTGATAAACAAGATCCCATAAATAGCCGGCATAATTAATTTCAACTTCTTCCGATGGCAGGTTCTTAAACAATTCTGTGTCGATGACTTCAACTTTATCTAACGATAAATCTTTAATCCTCTTTTTCGAAATCCTCGCCGCAACAAATATTCCTTTTGAAACAAAAACTTTCTCTTCTCCTGACTTTGTTGATAAGATATTTTTCAGGTTTGAAGGAGCGATTATTCTTCCATTAATAAAAAGATAATCATCATCATCGAATTGGTTTACCTTGCACTTTGGATTTTCTGCTCTTACAAAAGTCTGAAGATAATTCCTGCATTTAAGTACGATCTTCTCTTTAGGAAACGCACGGATAATTTTCTCCTTCAGCGTAGTCATTCCGCAGACTAAATCAAAAACCGGTCTTGAATAGGTAAGCGGTTCAAAATTCAGATAATGTTCGTCCTCAAAAATGCAGATGTGCATATAAACTTCTTTTTATTTTTTAGAAATTTAACACTTTTTGAGTTAAGAATCTTGGAAGAAATGTTTGAGTAATCCTGCACTAATCTAACTTTTTCGAAGATAATTTATTGTCTAAAAAAATAACCCGATTGCCAATACTTGGTGATCAGCAATTAATCTTCACAATACTTTAACTTGCTTCTTATTTTCATTAGGTTAAATTTAAATATCAATTAAGGAAAAGTTCTGATGAGAATAAAAATTGAATCTGAATTTCTTCCTATGTCACGCTTAGACTACGACCTCATAGGGAGAAAACAATCCACAACACCCAACAGGGCACTTCGGTTAACTGCAAAATTTTTTATCAGGAGGGAATAATGAAAACAGAAATATTATTGTTAATAGCTTTTGTTTTTATTGAAGTTAATGCACAAAGACCTGCAAACATTGAAATACCAATAACTATTTTTGATAACTCTGGTTTGTCAAATAATTCCCGTGTCTTAACTTGTGGAATTGATACTTTGGCAACAGATTCAATTGATTCGTTTCTTGGAGAATATTGGTTGTTCTGTCCCTTCGATATTGGGGGAAGTAATACCGACTGCATTCCTTATGATCATTTTGAAGCCGTTCTTGATATACCGGTTGAACCAGACCCCAATTCTTTTGAGTTTGGAAGCTGGAAAGATTTCAGATATGGAACAATTCCGTTTTCAGGCACAAGAACTTATAAGATTTGTTGTCAGGCATATAGTATCGCAACGGCGATATATATCTCCTGGAATTTTCCAGAAGGTGTAACCGGTTTATTACAAGATGGTCTTGGCGGACTAATATTTAATTATCAAATGCCGGATTCAGGAACATATACTAATCCTCATTTACTACAACTTGGTTTTATAGGGATAAATTTAGTGTTGACTTATCAAAATACTATTTCTGTTGAGTTTACTTCCTTCACAGCTTCAATTTTGCAAAATGAAAAAACGGTTCGATTAAATTGGTCAACAACAACAGAAACCAACAACTCTGGTTTTGAGATTGAACGGGCTTCGTCAAGTACTACGCCCCGTCAAGAAGGTTGGGAAACGATTGGTTTTGTTCCGGGATTTGGGACTACTACTGAACCAAAGTCATATTCATTCACTGATGAGAATGTAACTAGTGGAACTTACAAATACCGCCTCAAGCAAATTGATTTTGATGGAACATTCACTTTCTCAAACGAAATAGAAGTTGCAGTTGATTTTACTCCAAAGGAATTTGTGCTGTATCAGAATTACCCGAATCCGTTTAATCCGAATACGAAAATTAAGTATGAAATACCGGCCTCCCTAAATCCCTCCAAAGGAGGGACTTTGAGAAATATCACGTTAAAAGTCTATGATTTATTAGGTAAGGAGGTTGCTGTTTTAGTTAATCAAAAACAGGAAGCCGGAGTTTATGAAATAGTTTTTGATGCAGGTTTTCTTTCAAGTGGTTTTTATTTATATCAGTTAATTGCTAAAGGTCCTGAAACAAGTTCAGGTCAATCATTCGTTCAAACCAAGAAATTAATTTTATTGAAATAATTATTTATCAACATCCTTCTACAAATAAGTGAGGATTGAAATGAAAAAAATATTTTTAATACTTTCTTTCACACTGCTATTTATCGCAAAAATTAATGGGCAGGTAGACTTTAATATTCCATTAATAGTTACTGATGGAACGATTAACATACAACTTGCTGTTGGTCTAGATCTGACTGCTACAAACTGTATTGACCCACAACTTGGAGAGTCTGATCTTCCACCGGTACCACCTACCGGTATGTTTGATGTTAGATTTGATTTGCAGCCATACGGTTGTGGACCAGTATCTTCTTACAAAGATTACAGAGCTCCAGGAAATCCACCAGCATATCCATTTACAGGAATGATACAACATATTTTATGGTGGCAGGTTTCTTCACCATCGGCACCAATTGATATTACATATAATCTACCACCCGGTGCTATTATGAGGATTACTGATCAGATAGGAGGAGTATTTCTGAATATTGGTCCTTTTGCAGGTCTGGGTGTTGCCACAATTCCAGGGAGTTATACGAATATTTTTTCGAAAGCATTTTTGAAAATGCAGTATAATTGCATAGGCGGTTTTCCTACTGATCCTATCTTTGGCATTTCCACTCAGAATTTAAATTTTCCTTCGATGATAGTTGGAAATGATACTACTCTGCCTGTTACCGTGACGAACATAGGTCTGGCAGATACGCTAAGTATAACAAATATCGTTTCATCAAACAGCCATTTTATATTCGCTCCTAATTCGCTTCCGATTTACCTGGCCCCACAGGATTCACAGGTTTTTCTTGTCACAAATACTGCAGCAGTAAATGCTGAAGAAGGGACAATTCAGTTTACGCACAATGGCTGCGGTTCACCTTCGTCAATGAATGTTTCTGCTCCTCCGGGAATACCACCAGGACCACTGTTTGCAATGTCTACAAATTCACTGATATTTATACAAGATACCGTGGGAACAGTAGATAGTCTACCATTTACGATTTTTAATTCTGGTGGCGTAAATACGCTTTATATTAATTACATCTCATCCAATAACAGCAATTTTAGCGCTTACCCAAATTCATTTCCGATTGCTATTGCACCTCTTTCTCAACAACAGTTCTATGTCACTTACACTTCAGCCGATACATTACAGCAAGGCACAATTGAAATAACTCATAATGCACCCGGATCTCCTTCGGTTCTGAACGTCTCATCGGTTTACAATTATGCTCAGTTTCATATGGAGCCGATGGGTTTATATTTTAGCTCACAACCGATGACTAAACAAGTAAGAATAAAAAATTTGGGAACTTCAGATTCGTTAATCATCGATGGGATAGTTTCATCAAATAGTAATTTTACAGTTACTCCAAATTCTTTACCAATATTTATTTCTCCGGGCACGACAAAAATATTTTATGTCACACTAAATAATGCTCCAGGGGTTCAAACCGGAACTATAGAGTTTTTCCACAATGCATCAGGTTCACCCGCTGAGTTATATGTAGCGAATCAGCTTTCGGGTCCTTTGTCAGAAGGAACAATCATTGTTTACGGAGGAAACCAGCATCGAACCCTTCTATTCGGTATTGATCC
>DATIJX010000036.1:0-26654 GCA_035478175.1 Ignavibacteriaceae bacterium | reverse complement strand
TTTGTGAATGGAGTTGAGCAGTAAAAAATCTTCCGTAACACTGAATGGTAAATTTTCAAATCCACCTGTTTCTACATAAGCTTTTTTTCTGAAGGACATATTATTTCCGATACAGCTTACAGGTTTTCCAAGATTGATTGTTCCGGCTGCAATAAAAAGTAAATAAATAAAATCAATGGCTTGCATTCCACTGAATGAATCTTTTGCTGTTTGCGAAGTAAATCCATTTACAACTCCAGTATTTCCGACGTAATAAGAAGCTATTGTCTTTGCCCAGAGTGGATTCACAATACAGTCTGCATCAGTTGTAAGGATGATTTCTCCGTTCGCAATTTTTATTCCCTCAGCCATTGCTCTAACCTTGCCTTTTAATATCGCTGAATCATTTTCTTCAAGGTGAATCACTCGAAACTTGAGCTTGCCGTGAATAAAACTTGAAATAATTTTCAATGTGCTGTCACTTGAAGCATCATCAACAATAATTATTTCAAGTTTACCTTCGGTATATATCAACTTATCTAATGAATCAATACAGGATAAAATATTCTTCTCCTCGTTTCGTGCTGCAACAATAATAGAGACAGTTGGCAATTCCCCTTCAGATAATTGTGGAAAAGTTTTTTTTGCACCGATTACCAGAGATGCTGAAATAATAAAATAGCCGGAGACAAGAATAAGGAAAATTATTTCAAGCAATCTTCAGGCTCCCCAAATTTAAAACCTCTCTTAACTGCTTGTTCAATTGTGTAATTCAAAGCATCTTCGATAATATCGCTGCACTTAATGCTATCGTGAAAAACAATAATAGAATTTTCATTCAGATAATTATCAATAGCGTATTTCACTTTTTCAATATTGTTCTTGTAATCATATGTAAGCAAATTCCACATAACACATTTCAAATTCAGTTCATTAAGAATGCCATTTGTATTTAGATTAAACCTGCCGTGCGCTGGTCTAAAGTATTTAACATTATATTGAAAAATTTCTCTCAACAAATTATTGAATGGAGTTATTTCATCAATCGATTCTTCCCTGCTCATCTTTGTCAGCAATTTATGATTCATTGTGTGGTTAGCAATTGTGTGACCATCCGAAAGTATTCTTTCTGCAAGTGCCTGTTGATTTTTGATATTATTCCCGACACAAAAGAAAATGGCTTTAAGATGATTAGCTCCGAGAATGTTTAAGATTTTCAGTGTAGCTGCTTCAGTTGGTCCATCATCGAAAGTTAAAAGGATTTTATTGTTGCGAGTATTCCAATGAAAACTTCTATTTAAAATTCTAACAATTAAAGGCGGATTGTAATAATATTTCAAAGATACTTCTCTTGCTTATTCATCAATTTACCAGATAATATTATGAAGCCGATAATTTCAGATGATCGTGATATGCATTCTTTAAATTCTCTTCCAGTTTCTGGTATAAACCTTTTTGCTTAGCTCCTTTGGCAAATACATCAGTTACACAATAACTGCAGAGTAAATAACCGATGAGTGCATTCATATCCCTATACATAAATCCATTCAAAGATAACGCTAAATCATTTCCCATTTTTAATGCATCTATTTTTCGTTTGTCGCAGCAGGGACATAAATCACCATCGTAAAACCAAAAAGTCTCTATCGAATCACCGTACATTTCCCTTGTTTTCATTAATAGTTCAATGAGGGCATCATCAAGGTTATTTTCTTTCATATATTCCTTATAATCTGTTAAACATATTTTGTTTTTGATTTTATTCTTCAATCGTTTCGTTATTCCCTCCAGCGTGGACGCTGGAGCGAATAATTTTATTTTTCTCTACCCGCACATACCTGCGTCCTCGCAGGTTTATCCTGATTTACCTTCAGCGAGGTCGCTGGAGGGAGCGATTACTTTTATTTTTCTCTTTACGCTCAAACCTGCGTCCTCGCAGGTTTATCCTATTTACTTTCAGCGAGGTCGCTGTAGGAAGTGCTTAATTTTAGTTTCTCTCTTTACGCTCAAACCTGCGTCCTCGCAGGTTTATCCTATTTACCTTCAACGAGGTCGCTGGAGCGAGCGATTACTTTTATTTTTCTCTCCCCGCTCATACCTGCGTCCCCGCAGGTTTATCCTATTTACCTTCAGCGAAGACGCTGGAGCGAGCGATTACTTTTATTTTTCTCTACCCGCACATACCTGCGTCCTCGCAGGTTTATCCTGATTTACCTTCAGCGAGGTCGCTGGAGGGAGTAGTCACTTTTCTTTCATTCCTGCTCAAATCGGCTTCCCCGCAGGATTAATAGCATTTAATATTCACATGCTACATATTCAATTCAAAGTCCCCGAAATTTTCAAGTCATTATTGAACTAACATCATCAATCTCAATAATCGGTTTAGAACCTTTATCATAAAAACAAGCTGATGAATAAATATAGTCATAACGGTTAGCTGCCAGGTCCCAATCTTTTGCAATCGGGTTATTATGGATATACTCCAATTTTTGTTTCAGCACTTCTAATGAAAAAATACTCTTTGCCTGAATTTTTTCCCAGAAATGGTGGTTAACCTTAAGCTTAGTTTTTGTGGCAGCATCTTTAAAGTATGTCAATAATTTTATCTCCCCCTCCTGTCTCATCGTTGCAAGAAATTTATGAGCAGTGAATGAACCGAAGTTTTGAATAATTTCTCCGATCTGATAACCATTTAATGGGATACAAATGAAGTGAAGGTGATGCGGCATAATCACAAATGCAAACAACTTGATTCTATTATTTTCTCTTAACCATTTAAGTGAGTTTAATATAATTAAAATATATTTTTCATCTAAAAACAATTTATTCCAGCCTGCAATTGTGGCGGTAATAAAATAAAGGTGATTTTCGATATGTAGTGAGCGAAAGCTCATAATTCTTATTAGATATATTATTTATTGTAAAACAAACCTCCAGCGTGGACGCTGGAGAGAGCGAATAATTTTAGTTTCTCTCTTTACGCTCATACCTGCGTCCCCGCAGGTTTATCCTGATTTACTTTCAGCGAAGACGCTGGAGCGAGCGATTACTTTTATTTTTCTCTCACCGCTCATACCTGCGTCCTCGCAGGTTTATCCTGATTTACCTTCAGCGAAGACGCTGGAGCGAGCAGTTACTTTCCTTTCCTCCTCGCTCAAACCTGCGTCCCCGCAGGTTTATCCTTTTATAACCCCAACGGGTCTTATTTTAGCAACTTTGCGTGTAATACCTTCTTTGTGCATTACATCAACCACTTCAGAAACATCTTTGTATGCATCCGACATTTCTTCAGCGATTGTTTTGTATCCTTTCGCCTGAATTACAATCCCTTTTTTCTTTAGTTCTCCAACCAGATCTCTTCCCTTTGCACTCTTCAGCGCTTTTGTGCGGCTAAGATTTCTTCCTGCACCGTGACAGGAACTTCCAAATGTTTCTTCCATTGCTTTTTCTGTTCCAACCAAAATATAAGAATATCTTCCCATATCACCGGGAATCAGCACAGGCTGCCCAACGCCCTGATATTTGGCAGGTATCATTTTACTTCCGGGTGGGAACGCGCGTGTTGCACCTTTGCGATGGACACAAACTTCTTTTTCTTCTTTTCCAATTTTATGCTTTTCAATTTTAGCAATGTTGTGGCAGACATCATAAAGCAGCTTGAAACCTAATTCAGATTCAGTCATTGCAAATGTATCTTGAAAAACTTTTTTTGCCAGATGCATAATTACCTGCCGGTTGTTCCATGCAAAGTTCGCTGCTGCCTGCATTGCAGCTAAGTAATCCTGCCCTTCCTGAGATTTGATTGGTGCACAAGCTAATTGCTTATCGGGTAATTTGAATCCGTACTTATTGCTCGCCTGAAGAAGAACTTTCAGATAATCATCACAGACCTGGTAGCCAAGTCCTCGTGAACCTGTGTGTATCTGAATGACGATCTGTCCGTGGAATAATCCAAACACTTCAGCAACTTTTGCATCGAAAATTTCTTCAACAACATCAATTTCAAGAAAATGATTTCCAGAACCAAGAGTTCCAACCTGATCTGCACCTCGTTCAAAGGCACGTTTACTTACTACTTCTGTATCAGCATTTTTAAGCGTTCCGCTTTCTTCAGTAAATTCAATATCCGACGGAGTACCTAAATCGTTTTCAAGCGCCCAGACAGATCCTTTTGTTAATACTTTTTTAAGATCATTCGTTGAAAGTTTTTTAATTGCACCACTGGCACCTACACCAGTTGGAACTGCCTGAAACAACTTTGAAACAAGATCATCAATTCGGTTTTTGATATGTTCATATTCAATATTAGTTGTCGCAAGTCTGACTCCGCAATTAATATCATATCCGACTCCACCGGGAGAAATAACTCCGTCATCAAGATTCGTAGCAGCTACACCACCAATTGGGAATCCATATCCCCAATGAATATCAGGCATCGCAAGAGAATACTTTTCAATTCCCGGAAGGTGAGCAACATTAACGACCTGCTTTAGTGCTTCATCATCTTTCATTCCTTTTTCAATCATATCTTGTGAGATGTAAATCCTACCCGGGACCCTCATTTGTCCGATTGCCGGTATCTCCCATAAATTTTCTCTTACTTTTATTAACTCAATTCCACCTACGTTCATAGTTACTTCTCCTTTCTTACTTTTCTAAATATCAAACACCACAAGAGTTGAATAATTACTATCTTTTTCAATAATCTCTAACTGATGATAGGTAACTGATTTAATTTCCTGCTTGAGTTGAAGATTATCTTTAAGCTTGATACCTTTGAGTTCAGCCGATAATTCGCAGCCATCAGCATCATCAAATATTTTTATTGATTGAATGGATGAGCATAACCACTTTTTTGTGATAAGAAGATAATTCAATTCATTTAAGAACGTGACCAATAACTCTTCTTTCGAACTTGCCGAGAGTTCTAACTCTAACAAATCATCATCTTCAATTTTTATTTCGCCAGCAATCGATACCAACCATGCTTCTGCACCCGCAGCAAACAATTCATTCAGACTGCTGCCGCTTAGTTCAACGGCAATATCAGCTGTATGATCAACAAATTCATATGTTCTGCTCATAATTCTAAAAGTACCCGATTCTTTGATTATAATTTAATAATGAATTTATAAAAAAGAACCCGATTTATACTGATGACCATTAATTATATTTACTGCCAGTAATGAAAAATCTTTCCGAACATCAAAAAGGGATACTTTACGTATTTACTGCTGCTTTATTATGGAGCAGTGGTGGACTTTTTATAAAGCTGATTTCCCTTTCAGCCATGCATTTATCTTTCTTTAGATGTTCAATAGCTGCGATAACATTTGCACTGATCTTCAGAAAGCGAATTCTTCTCTTTAATAAGTTGAGCATTATCAATTCACTTTTTTACGCTGTGGTGCTAATTACGTTTGTTATTGCTACCAAGACGACAACTGCTGCCAATGCAATTTTCCTGCAGGCAACTGCACCCATTTATGTTTTAATTTTTGAACCTCTGTTTAACAAAACCAGATACGAACGAATCAATATCATCACAGTTGGTGTGTGTATCCTTGGAATGATATTATTTTTTGTTGGAAAACTTGAACCGGGACATCTTGAAGGCAACTTCGTTGCTCTTATTTCGGGAATTACATTCGCTGCTTTATTCTTAGGAATGAAACAAAATGATCAGCAATATCAGCAGAGTAGTATTTTCTGGGGAAATATTCTTGTTGCACTAATTTGTATACCGTTTCTTATTTCGATGGAAGCCATTTCCATTTCGGATTTGTGGATGGTTAGTTTTCTTGGAGTTTTTCAGATAGCATTTGCATATGCATTTTTTGCGTCGGGATTGAAAAGAATCTTAGCAGTAGAAGCCTCAATTATTTCAATGGTTGAACCAGTTCTTAATCCGGTGTGGGTTTTTATTGGATATGGCGAAGTTCCAACTTTAACTGCAATAATTGGAGGACTGATTATTTTAGGAGCAATTGTTGTTAGAAGTTTAATAAGCGGCACACCAATGATAAAACGAAAATTTAACTTTTAGTTTAAGGAGACAATCGAAAAATTTTCCACTTCGATTTTAATTTCTTGTAACAGATTCTATCGTGTAACCTGCTTTCCCTTCCCTGCCAAAACTCAAAATATTCTGGAACTAATATGAATCCTCCCCAATCCGGCGGTAATGGAATTTGTTTCCCTTTAAACTGACGCTTGAAAATCTGAAATTTTGCTTCAAGATAGTCTCTGCCGGGAATCATCTTGCTTTGCTCGGAAGTCCATGCAGCTAATCGGCTATCAATTGGTCGTGTATCGAAATATTTTTTTGATTCTGCCCGGGAAATCTTTTTGATCTTTCCTTCTACTCTAACCTGTCTTTCAAGCTCTGCCCAAAAAAATAGAAGTGCAGCAGAGGAATTTTCAGTTAGGTTTTTCCCCTTTTTACTTGTGTAGTTAGTAAAAAAAGTGAAACCATTACTGCTAAACTCCTTCAAAAGAACTACCCTCACCGAAGGTTTTGCTTTATCATCAGCGGTTGCCAGAATCATAGCATTTGGTTCAATCAATCCCACTTTTATAACCTCGTTAAACCATCTCTCAAATTGAATGAAAGGGTTTTTCTGAACGGTTTCCTCAGATAATTTGTTTAGTTTATATTCACGCCGTAAATTATTTATCAACTTGCTCTTTTTCATAAATGATTGATCATAGTTGTTGACTTTAGTTTATCTATTTAATTATTAAATTCTTTTATAAGTTACAAAAAAGAAATAAAATACTAATAAGTATATATGAAGAGTAAAAACCTATCTAAAAAACAGCAATCCCAACAAGATCGGGATAAAGAAGAACTTGAAAAGTTTGGTGCTAACACCTGGTTTGTTGAATATCTTTACAATCAATTCTCATCAAATCCGGAAAAAGTACCGGAACAATGGAGAAAATTTTTTGGTGATATTTCAGCAAAAGAAGGTGGAAATGGAAAAAATCCTGCAGAAGGATTAGCTCTTCTCTCCGGCAGCATTCCACTACCACAACCCGGTGAAAATGATGATCTTCAGATTATAGCCGGAAGCTCTGAAAAAATTCTAGGTAATATGGTCAACAGCCTTTCAATTCCGGTTGCAACATCACAAAGAACAATCCCTGTAAAATTGCTTGAGGAAAACAGAACGCTAATTAATAATCATCTCAAGAGATTAAACAAAGGAAGAATTTCTTTCACACATTTGATTAGCTGGGCAATACTGAAAGCAGTTCAGTCAATGCCGGTGATGAATAATGCGTTCACTATTATTGATGGCAAGCCGCACGTCATCAAAAGAAAAGATGTTATTCTTGGGTTAGCAATTGACATTGAAAGAAAGGATGGTTCGAGATCGTTAATCGTTCCAAATATTAAAGGTGCGGATAAATTAAACTTCAGAGAATTCTGGAGTGCGTACGAAGACCTCATTAAAAGATCCCGTAAAGGTGCAATTGATCCAAATGAATTTCTTGGAACAACAATAACTCTCACCAATCCGGGAACTATTGGAACAGTTGCATCTGTTCCTCGGCTGATGGTAGGACAGGGAACCATAATTGCCACAGGTGCAATCCAATTTAATGCTGAATACCAGGCTATGTCTCCAACAACAATTTCAACTCTTGGTATCAGCAAAGTGATGAATATTACAAGCACTTATGATCATAGAATAATTCAGGGAGCAGAATCAGGTTTGTTCCTCAAAGAAATAAACGATCTGCTTCTTGGTATGAATGATTTTTATGATGAGATATTTGAAACGCTTAAACTCCCATCCAAACCTTTAAGATGGCAGACAGATTATCAACCCGGCATCTTCGAAACTTCCAGTAACACCGAAGAAGTTGTTAAGCAGGCAAAAGTACTTCAACTAATCAATCTTTATCGAGTAAGAGGGCATCTAATCTCTGATCTTGACCCGCTTGGCTCCAAAACTCAGTACCACGCAGAATTAGATCCTTCAAGCTACAACCTTACTATCTGGGATCTCGACAGGCATTTTATTACCGGAGGATTCGGAAATCTTAGTACTGCAACACTTCGTGAAATTCTAAATACTTTAGAAAAGACATATTGCAATAAAATTGGTGTTGAGTATATGCATATCCAGAATCCAGCAGAAAAAGCCTGGCTTCAGAATAAGATGGAACCTGTTAATAATACTCCTTCTTTTGATAAGCAAATCAAGAAGAATATTCTGAAAAAATTAATAGCCGCAGAATCATTCGAGCATTTTATTCACAGCAAGTTTGTTGGACATAAAAGATTTTCACTTGAGGGATCTGAGACTTTAATTCCTGTCCTTGATATGATTCTTAGTGAAGCTGCCGAGCATAATATTAAGGAAGTTGTACTCGGGATGGCCCACAGGGGTAGATTAAATGTTTTGGCAAATATAATCGGTAAAACTTATGATTCAATTTTTGTTGAGTTTGAGGATATAAGAGATCAGAACTCCATTGCTGGATCGGGTGATGTTAAGTACCACTTAGGAGCGACGGGTAATTATAAAACATTGGCCGGGAAAAATATTACAGTTTCAGTTGCCGCAAATTCCAGTCATCTTGAATGGGTTAATCCAGTTGTTGAAGGCATGGTCAGAGCTAAACAGACAAGATTAGGAGATAATAAAAGTCACGTTAAGGTGATGTCATTGTTGATTCACGGTGATGCCGCATTTGCAGGTCAGGGAGTTGTAGCTGAAACACTTAATCTTTCTCAGTTAAGCGGCTACAGAACAGGCGGAACAATTCATATAATCGTCAACAACCAGATTGGTTTTACAACAACGCCTGATGAAGCCAGATCTTCTCAATATGCAACCGATGTAGCAAAGATGATCCAGGCCCCAATATTTCACGTGAACGGCGATGACCCCGAAGCTGCTTTGTGGGTTGCGCAGCTCGCATTTGAATACAGACAAATCTTTAAGAAGGATGTTGTAATTGATTTATTCGGTTACAGAAAACATGGACACAATGAAGGTGATGAACCAGGTTTTACGCAACCAATCTTATACGCAAAAATAAAGGACCATCCTTCCGTCCGAGAAATTTATCAGAAAAAATTAATTTCTGAAGAAACAATAACTGAAGGTGAAGTGAGCAAGATATCTGATGAACTCATTAAGATGATGAATACTTCAATTGATAAAATCAGAAAAGAAAGTAAAAAATTTGAAGGAGATCAGATTCTTGCTGTTCCCACAAAAGAAATTGAGAGTATACAAACAGAAAACAATACTTCGATAACTGAAGAAACTTTAATAACAATTATAAACGGATTAACTAAAGCACCGGATAATTTTAACGGACATCCAAAGTTGTCAAAATTCCTCGAAAGCCGAAGAAAGCTTCTTGATGGTTCTGGAAAAGCTGATTGGGCATTTGCTGAATCATTAGCCTTTGGAAGTCTTCTGTTGGAAGGAACTCCAGTTAGATTAAGCGGTCAGGATAGTGTAAGGGGAACTTTCAGTCAAAGACATCTTGCCTTCACAGATATAAATACCGGAACGGAATATTATCCACTAAATCATCTGGAAGAAAATCAGGCGCACCTCGAGGCACTAGATAGCTTTTTATCTGAGGCTGCTGTTCTTGGATTTGAATTTGGCTACAGTGTAGTTGATCCTTTAGCTCTTGTTTTATGGGAAGCCCAGTTTGGCGATTTTGCCAACGGCGCTCAGATCATCATTGATAACTTTATCGTTTCATCTTATGAAAAATGGCAGACACCAAACAATCTCGTTTTGCTTTTACCACATGGTTTTGAGGGACAAGGACCGGAACATTCAAGCGCCCGTCTTGAGCGATTTCTAATTCTGTGTGCTGAGAACAATATGCAGGTTTGCAACGTAACTACACCATCACAATACTTTCATTTGTTGAGAAGACAAATTAAAGCTGGAATGAAAATGCCGTTAGTAATAATGACTCCGAAAAGTCTGCTAAGAGCACCAGAAGCCCGTTCTTCAAAAGAGGAATTCATTAGTGGAAAGTTCGAAGAAGTTATTGATGATACCAGTATTGAAAAAATTAGTGCAATTGACCATTTAGTTCTAACAAGCGGAAAAGTCTATTATGATCTTCTGAAATATAGGACTGAGAATAAAATTACGAATACTGCCATTGTTCGGCTTGAACAATTTTATCCTTATCCATCAAAGAAAATAAGAAAGATAATTGAGAGATATCCAAAGGTTAAAAAGGTAAAATGGGTTCAGGAAGAACCAAAGAATATGGGTGCCTGGAACTTCTTATATCACAGACTAAGAAATGATTTACCAAAGGAATGTGATTTAGATTATGCTGGCAGGCCTGAAAGCGCAAGTCCTGCTGTAGGATCTTATAAAATATCTATCCAGCAGCAGAAGAAATTAGTAAAAGATTCGTTTGTTTAAATAATAAGTTAAACGGATCCGGGTCTATCGATTTTAACTTCATTGACTATATTACCCCTGGAGTAGAAGATTATTAAATTTGGGTATCCTTGTATGTCAAACCTAATCCACCTTCCTTCCGGCTTACCAGATACGTAATTACCTTCGCTCTTTACCTTCCCATTATTATAATACCATGTCCATTTTCCGTGTGGTTTATCATCGCTAAAATCACCTGTTGATTCTAAGCGTCCATCATCGTAAAAATATTTCCAGGTACCAACATTTTTATTATTCTCCACAAAACCGCTAACAGAAGAATTACCTGCGAGCGTTGAAATAAAAAACTCACCATTCTTTAATCCATTAACTACATCATATCCAATTATTTTATTTTCAAGAGTATCTTTTATGTGACCTGTGTAAGGTAAATTATCACCTTGCTTATAGATAAGTCCGTTACGAATAACTATAAGAAAGGATTTTGATTCATCATTAGAAATATTACTCACTAATGGAGTTATAATAACAATAGCAGAAACAAACATAACCGCTATCAGTATAAAAGGAAGTGATACTTTATAACCTGTAGAAGCAACCTCCACTAAGCCCTCCGAAAATTATTTATTACCATTCAGCGCCCACTGATTAATAACTTAGTTTATGACACCCAATTTGATGCATAGAATTTTTGCCCAAGAAAGGAAAACTTTATTGGTCAAGGATTGTTCCATCAATTAACTTTCGCTTTTTGTATGATATGTAATACTCAATATTTCCCTTGTATTGATTTGATACTTCGTTAAATAGTTTTTTATTGATATTGATACATTTAAGTGAGATTACTTATAAAATTGATTGCAGAAATGACAAGAATGACTTTACTTTTCTTGAAATTTCAAAGATGATTCCTAATGACAATGAGGGTGAGAAAAGATATGTTTAATTAAACTCAATCAACGAGCTCTGGTCTGCAATATGTTTTAGATTTAATCTTTTGTAACGAATTGGTACAAAAAAAAAATGAATGCCTTCGATTTATAGATAAATGTCTAATGGCATAGTTATTGGACGTTTACTACGAACAAAACTATTTCATTTGAGGGCAATATGAGAGATTTTGATCTCAACACACACTGTGGTTACTTAATTGCTACAGTAAATATCGAAAAAGCTACCATTCTTGAAGCTCTGGAATTTAAGTGCATCCTGGACGAACAGATTTACAATGGTAATCATAATATTATAATTAATCTTAAAGATTGTGAATTTTTAGACTCAACATTTATAGGTGTTCTTGTTGTGACATGGAAAAAAGTTAAAGCAAAAGGTGGTAAGCTGAAACTAGTAAAACCTGGTAATTTTGCTCAAACAGTATTCCATTTAACTGGTACGATCGAAATATTTGAAGCCTATGACAGCGTTGAGGAGGCCTTAAGCAGCTTTTCAATTCCCATTGAAGAGTACTCATCCGTTATTACAAACCAAAAATTCAACTAAGAACTCTCGTTCCTGGTTAGCGATATATTCTTAGATTCTAAGGCTAGCTACCTGCCAATTCAACTGGTATTTCACCGAGTCCTGACGACAAAGGAAGAAAATAATTTACTTAGATTAAATATTTAGAATAAAGGATTTTACTCTTTATGAGGAGAGGTTTTATTGAGTAGAGATGAGAGTTGAAAATTATGATTCTTTAACACCGATTATGAGATACAAAGTAAGAATCGCGACAATCGAAAAAATAATTATTCCTGTAAGCATAGCATTCCCTATTGAATAATCGTAAAATAAATATTGAGATAACTATCGGGAACAATTTGCCCTCGTTCCTGATAAGTTATAAAGTTAAGAATACTTTTGATAACCAATCATCGTGCCTTACTTATTGTCCAATCGAATATCAATAAACTAAAATTTCTAAACTACTGTTTAGTATTCTTTCATTATGGTACATTACATGAAAATTCTTTTCTGAATTGAAACAGAGTTTGAATAGATAGTTAAAGTAATTACAAGATTTGAGATCGGGATGAAAAGTGTTATTTTTCGATAGAATTATCTTTGTTTATCAGTTAATTTCAAAAACATAATTTGATTTTAGAAAGTATTCGAATCACAGAATAATTCAGGTATGCGGCAGTAATTCAGTGGTAGAATGTCAGCTTCCCAAGCTGGACGTCGCGGGTTCGAGTCCCGTCTGCCGCTCAAAATAAATTCATATTTGTTTTTTTGACACAATCCTTAGATATTTGTGCTCTCAAATAAAGGGAGCTTAGCTCAGCTGGTTCAGAGCACCTGCCTTACAAGCAGGGGGTCATAGGTTCGAATCCTATAGCTCCCACATAAACATTAAAAGCCTCACTATCCTTGTGAGGCTAATTTTTTAACGGCATTTCTTCAAAAGAATCCCATTGCTCCCACAACTTCGCAGAAAGTATAAATATCAGATAAAGTCAAGAGAATTGTTTTGATATTCAGGAGTGGACCGGAATAAAAAAAGATAATTTTATACTAAAAACTCTATAAACTAAAATTTAATATCCCAACTGAAACTTAATCAATCCATAACTCTGCTTACTGATAGTACCTTCAGTCAGATTTTTTTCCTGGTCATAATTATAAATTATATCAAATAAGAAATCTCTGATGGGTTCGATTCTTAACCCGATTTGAAAAATATTATTATTAAATCTTATTCCATCCAAAAAATATGCATTTTCATTTTCAGGATCTGGCCCGTGTGAAATATTAAGATCTCCACCGACATTCTTAATAAGATTTCCCTGATCATCATAAATATTCTCTCCTCTTCGAATAAATTTATAATCCAAAGACAGTCTAATCCACTCTGTGAGATTGTATGCTACTTTGCTGAATACCTCATCCGAATTTGGTCCAATTGGATGTCCGAGATTAGTTTCCCAGGCAGTGTAAGTGTTTTTGATATCAACATGAGAATATACAAATGGTCTGATTTTAGAATACTCAAAGATCAGTGAAAGGTTTTCTAATGTAAATGCTTCATACCAGAATGCTCCCAACTGGTATGCAGTTTTATTTTTATAAATGTCAAGGTTTTGAAGGTTGGATAGAATATTTTCATCGAGAAAGAAAGTTGCCTGAAATTCTAAATTTGGGATGAAGCTTGTTTGCAGATCAAAATATAAATTTGCGTTATCTCTATCCTGAATTGACTGCTCAACAAACTTATAAAAACCAAGTGGTGACAGGTAACCGAGTTCAATTCCTCTTCCTGAATAAACAATGTTTTCACCAATTCCCACATCAAACAAATTTTCAAACGATAATTTAAGGCGATTAAAAGCCCAGTATTTTGTATACCTTTCACTCATATTATAGGAGAAATCTCCAACTGTGGATCCGTGAATAGAGGTAAATTTCACAATGCCATAATTAAAATCGAATCCTATGAAATCAAGCGGCGGATTATCACCAGACAAAACGAGTTTACTACCATAGCCATAACCAACGGTTTTGTACTCTCTTCCCAGTTGAATTGAAAGATGCATATCTTCTGCGAGTTCTGTGTAGTATTTAAGATACCCTTCGGTAAATTCATAATTAGCAATGTTTTCCGAATCTTCGACCCACTTAAAACTTTGAAGAACCCGAGGCTCAATTAATTCCGCAACCTGTTTGTCACCTGCTGCACCGCCCTTCATAAATGATAATTTGTAACCCAGATGTTTAAAGACAGTTCCATGGAATCTAAATCCAATGTCAAATAGATGAGCATTATTTACATAAGGTTCAAACTGCTGTCCGTAATAATAATGACCCAACATTTCAACAAAAACATTAGCGTTCTCTTCTGTATAGGCATAAAAATACTTCACTTTGTTGGAGAAAGCCTCTGATAAACTTGTACCGAAATCCTTATCGGGATGAAAAAAATAGGTTGTGTTATCAGGATCCAGCAATTCATAAAATTCTGCTTTATGACGATTGAACAAATTTCTTTCTGTATTACTTAACTCACTAAGTTTTTCTTCAACTTGCTTTAGATAATCCTTCACTTGAAATCTTGATAAATTTGGAACATCTTCACTTATATAAGGAATTATGTTCTTAACTTTCATTTCTTTTAAAAATGTATAAACAGGATGATTCAGTGGAACATTTTCTACCTGTGGAAAGATGCTGTAGCTTAGTAATACAAGTGCAATAATTGAATATCTGAAAGCTATTTTCATATTAACTAATTACTTATTAAAAAATCTGTATGAAATATAGTAATTGAAGTAGAATAATTTAGAATAGAAGTATGGATAATGAGACTTGAATTGGTGTAGTGGAAAATCAAAAAGCCCATCTGATTGATGAGCTTTTCCAAGCGGGCCGACCCGTCTCATTTCATTCGCCGAGGCAAGCGAGACTTAATCTCATATGCTATTACAAAATAAAAAATCCCCGCAAGGGGGATTATTTTATTTTTGCGGGGCCGACGAGACTTCCCGAATTATATTCGGGACGACCTCCTGCTTTTACCAATTTTTCAATATATAACCGACTCTTTTTACTTTTGATTTCTTTCTCTCTTCTGATTGCTTGTGTTTTAGTCTGGAATGTTTCGTAGTAAATCAGTTTCCAGGGTATTCCCTTTTTGGAATATCTGCCCCATCCAAGATTGTGACGCTCTAGTCTCCAGTCCAAATCATCAGTTGATCCAACATAATATCTGTTTATCTTCAATGAGTATAATATGTATGTAAACCAATTGCTCATAAACTGAAAAAGCTCATCGCACCGATGAGCTTTGTTTTGCGGGGCCGACGAGACTCGAACTCGCGACCTCCTGCGTGACAGGCAGGCGTTCTAACCAAACTGAACTACGACCCCGATTTTCTATGAACTTATAATTAATCTTTTATTTTTTCGGCGTTCGAACAAATCCGTCCCGATTTTATCGGGACGAGACCTCGTTCTGCATTAGCAGAACGGGCTGAACTACGACCCCATCGTTAAAATCTCAAATAACAAAAATCAAATCCCAAGTAATAATCAATCATCAATACTTAAAAAAAGCAGCCCAAATATATACGCTGGAACCCCTAAAATCAATAAAAATTTTTCAAAGTTTTAATACGTTATTCATCGCCGAAGCTTATTCCAACTGCTCTTGCAGCCAGCACACCCTGGTTAGTTGGTTGCACTAATTTTTGCTTTGAAATAGCATCAACAATGTCAACCGCTACTATCTCATTACCTTTGAGTGCAGCCATCTTTCCAAATTTTTTCTGTGCAGCTAAGCTAATTGCAAATGCACCAAACTTCGTTGCTAAAATCCTATCGTAAGGAGTTGGACTTCCTCCTCTCTGAAGATGACCTAATACTGTTACTCGTGTTTCCCTACCTGTGTTCTTTTCAATATTATCAGCAACAACTTTTCCAATTCCGCCAAGCTGAATAGGGTCGGTCCGTTTTACATCGGTGCCTTTTGTTACTAACTGACCACCAATAGGTTTAGATCCTTCAGCAACGCAAACCAGGCTAAATCGCTTTCCCTTAAGTTCTCTTTTATGAATTTTATCATAAACACTTTCCCAGGAAAATGGTATTTCTGGAATAAGAATAACATCGGCACCACCTGCTAATCCTCCGTGCAGAGCTATCCATCCGGCATATCTGCCCATCACCTCAACAACAATTACACGATGATGTGAGGAAGCAGTAGTGTGTAAACGATCAAGCGCCATTGAGACTACATATACTGCTGAATCATGACCAAAGGTCACATCTGTCGCATCGAGATCGTTGTCAATTGTTTTGGGAACTCCAATCATATTGATACCCAATTCCATCAGCTTGTTACAAATGTGCATAGTACCATCGCCACCGATGGCTATAACTGCATCGAGATCCAATGCTTTATAATTTCGTAATACATTTTGTGATTTGTCTGCTATTTCTATCTTTCCATCTTTTTCAACAGGCCAGTGAAACGGATCACCTTTATTTGAAGAGCCCAAAATTGTTCCGCCGCGAGATAGTATTCCTGAAACGTCTTCGTCTCTGAGTTCAGTTGTTTTGCCCTCAACAAAACCTTCGAAGCCATCATGAATTCCAAACACAGTCATTCCGTTATCCTGGGCTGGTTTTGTAACACCTCGAATAACCGCATTTAGACCGGGACAATCACCGCCACCGGTAAGTACTCCTATTTTTCTCACGTCATTGTTTCTAGCCATTTTTTTCCTTATGAATTAAAAACTTTTTGAGAAGTTTTAAAGTGGATTTTAACCATTTTTCTCATCATCTCTTCTCCGTATTTCTCAAACAATTGTTTCGCCATCTTTTCAACTTCAGTAGATGATCCTTTTGGTATCTCCAGTTTATATTTTCTGCTTTGATTATTAAACCACTTAACAACAGCGTCACGCGCGAGTATGGAAGCCGCAGCAACTGCCGTAAATTTTTCAGCTTTAGTAAGCTGCTTTAAATTTATTTCTCTTCCTCTTTGCTGCAATGCATCAAGAATTATTTTTTCGTTTCCAAATTTATCACTTATTACTTCATCAGCATCACATTTACCTAAGAGATTCTCAACCACACGCGCATGTGCCCAACCCATCAACCTGTTAAGATTTCCCATCTTTTCGTATAACTGATTATATTTTTCAGGAGAAATAAGAACAACATCAAATATGATTTCGTTCACTTTTCTTATTTCGTTTGCGAACTGTTTAATCTGATAATCGCTTAATTCCTTACTATCCTTTATACCCAAAGCTTTCAAGAATTTACCGGCTCCAGGAGTTATATACACTCCAGCAACCACTAATGGACCAAAATAATCTCCTTTTCCAGATTCATCAGTTCCGACATAAGGATAGGAAGGTTCTAGCTCAGGTTTAGAATCAGGAATTAGCGTCTCTCCAAAAATTAATTCGTTAACTTTTTTATAAAGTTTTAAATCCTTGTTCCCCTGAAGAACAATTTTATTCCCCTTTTTCCCAAAGAATACGTGGAGAGAAATTTTTTCCTTATCATCATTTATTGCTACCTGATATGAATATTCATTTTTTACACGTTCAGATACTCGAAGCTGTTCTCTGGTTAGATATTGAACATATCGATCAAGGATTTTTAAAGCAGTTTCTTCTTTATGATCCAATTAATGTTTTGTCTTTTTCTGATAAATCATTTAATAGTTAAAATAACGCGTGTGAATATCTTAAAAATAGTGTTCTTTTCAAATTATAACAGTTGAATGCATTGACAAAAGGATTATTGTGTTGTAGTTTAAAGCTGTAGCAATTTTAACAGTATTTTAAATAAATTATATATCGATATGAAAAAGTTAGCAGTAATTATTTTTATGTTAGTCAGCTATATGACACTGATCGCACAAACGGATATGAAATCAAATTTAACTGATGAGGAGATTAATGATCTCACATCCAAACTCGCAATGAAACTTTTACTGAATGATTCACAGAAGTCTGCAGTAGCAGGGTTGCTCAAAACCTATGGAAGTGAACTGCAAAAAATAACTGCAGGTTCCGGGGAAATCAGATACAAGGATAAGCAAGAACTTGTATCTTCGATTAATTCTCAGGTTGAATCTCTTCTCGATTCAAAGCAGAAAATGAAATACGATGTTCTGAAAAAAGATTGGTGGAGTTCAATAAATTCAGAGGAAAGCGATTAGAAATTAACCGGGGAGAATATTTTCTTGTTAATTTTTTAAAAAATATTTTAAAATACTATTGACAAGAATCAGCATTCGAAGTATTTTAATCCCATAAAATTAAAATTTGACCCTTTCAAAGGGTTCTCCCCTGCCCTTTGAAGTACAAGGGTCGGCGCCCAGTGTTACCCCAACACTGGGTCGTTTTTTTTCAGCCAGAGGCCAATTAGCCTTTGGCTGATAAAGAATATTTTTTTAGGTAAGCTTTATTAAAGAAACACATTTGAGAATTGCAGTCTCGCTGCGCAGCCTGTTCTCGGTTAGACTAAAACGATTTTCCTGTGAGACAGATTCTAATTCAGTTTTATCAAATCCACCTTCCGGACCAAACAAAAAGTAAGTTGGTTTATTAAACTCAATTTTACCTTCGAATTCTTGCTTCGCATTTTGATCAAAAAGAATTTTACTCCCGTCCAGTTCAATTATACTATTAAAACTAGATGAGAGAATTTTCGGAAGAAAAGCCCGTAACGACTGCTTCATAGCTGCCATGACTGTTTTCTGAAATTTTTCTGGTTTTACTTTTTGGGAAATAGAGTGCTTTGAGCTGAATAGAATAAAATTTCTTATCCCAAGCTCAACACATTTTTCGAAAGCGAATTTTAGTCTGTCAGGATTTTTTAACAATGGGATACAAAACCAAATATTACTGGCCTTGTTTTCGAAAACTCTTCTGTCGTTGATAATTGCAGCTATTTGATTTTCATTTATGCTGCTAATTTTAGAAATGAATATTGATCCCATCCCATCGGTAACATATAAAATATCGCCAACAGAATTTCTCATCACATTTACTGAGTGATGAAATTCATCTCCTGTAAGAATTAGCTGATCTTCTTTTATTAATTCTTTCGGAGTGTAATATAACTCTATGTTAGAAAGATGCTCCAAGATCAAATATCCATTCTGTGTTGCCGTTGTCGTTTATAGCATATTCAAGTCTGAAAATAAAATACGGAAGAAGAAGAAATGAAATGCCGGTACCATAACCCGAATTAAAATTCTTTATTGCTAATGGATCGCCGGAGTTCCTTGTAGTTCCGGTATCGCCGAATAAACCTGCAATAACTGCAACCCGATAAGATAAAAGTGAATTCGGTAGCAGAGGAATCCAGTACAGATTAATTCTTGTTTCCTGAATGATCGGATAGTTTAATTCAACAGAAGCAAGAAGTCTGTCATTACCTTCACTCTTTCCATCGTGAAAATATCCTCTGATCCTTTCTGAATATCCAATATATGAATAGTCATAGTATGGAACAGTTTCTCCTGCAGTATGCCGCACTGAGAATCTCCATTTTGCAGTAAACTTCTCAATAATTTTTCGATACTCTCTGAATTCTAAATCTGCAACACGATAATTAATGCCATCAATACCAAGTCCTTTAAATTCATAATTGAGAAGTGCATAAATGCCATCGGCTGCATACAGAGTTAAATCTCGCGTATCATAAACGTAGCTTGCACCAACAACCAAAGTTTTGTCAATATTATTATCGGAGGCATTTATTCCCTGTTGATAAAACGGCGTTTCTATATAGTCGAAACCAGTTTTTAGGTAGGCCCAATGATAATTCCCGAATCTCTTACCAAGCTGCACTCTGGAAGAAAAAATCTTTTGCTCAAAAGAAGCTCCATATAAGTTTTCAGCTTCAATACTTTTATTGGTTGAAGTTGAATAACCCAGACTGACTTGAAAGTTAAGGTTCTGATTGTATGATATGTTTGGATTGAAATATCTAAAGCTGAATGACGGATCGTAACCAAAAGCAGCAGAACCACTCAACGTTTCATTTCTGCCTCTGAAGTTCAGAAGCGATACAGAAACTCCATAGGATACTTTTTCCCAATCCCTGTCCTTAAGTGTGACAAAAGGAATGGGATAAATGTACCAGCTTTCTTCGATCTCAATTTGTAGAATGTTTTTACCATCACTCAAATATGGTTTCAGTTTAACTTCATTAAATATTCTAAGGCTGTAAATTCTTTCCCTGTTGTAGGATGCTATATGTGGATTTAGTGTATCACCAATTCCAAAAGTTAATTCTCTAAGAATTATGAAATCTTGTGTTGTTTCATTGCCTGTAATTTGAATTGAATCAACTACAATATTGTATTCACCCTCAAAAAATAAGGTGTCAGTCTGTGCAGTGATGCAGAATGGGAATGTAACAAGGAAGACAACATTCCTTATCGAAGAGAATATTGTCTTCCTTTTCAAAGCAAATCCTGATATGTATTTAGTCAAATGTTTCAGCTTAAACTTTTATTTATGGGCAAGCAAATTAATCATTAAGCCGAAACAATCAAGATAAAAATATTATTCTAATGACTAACCGTTTCCTGAACATACTCTTCAATCGGTAGACAGCTGCAAACAAGGTTTCTGTCTCCATAAGCATTATCTATTCTTCTAATCGTAGGCCAGAATTTGCTCTCACGAGTGAATAGTAGTGGATACGCAGCTTTTTCTCTGCTGTATGAATACTTCCATTCATCCGATATAACTGAAGCCATTGTGTGAGGCGAATTCTTGAGTACATTTTCTTCTTTGCTGTACTTACCTTGTTCTATTTCTCTGATTTCTTCACGTATCGAAAGAAGAGCTTCGCAATATCTGTCGAGCTCTGCTTTGGATTCACTCTCTGTTGGTTCTACCATTAATGTTCCGTGAACCGGGAAAGAAACTGTTGGTGCATGGAATCCATAATCCATTAATCGCTTTGAAATGTCTTCGACTTCAATGTTACAGGAATTTTTAAACTCGTGCATATCAAATATTAATTCGTGACCAACTCTGCCATTCAATCCTGTATAAAGAACTTTATAAGTGTCTTTCAACTTAGCCATCATATAATTTGCATTGAGGATTGCTGCTTTAGAAGCTAATGTTAATCCATCTCCTCCCATCATTTTGATGTAAGCATAAGAAATGATAGTAATCAGTGCACTTCCCCACGGTGCTGCTGAAACTGCCGTAATAGATTTTTCACGATTGATTGGCACTACAGGATGTCCAGGTAAAAATGGAACAAGATGATTTGCAACAGCAATTGGTCCTGCACCGGGTCCGCCGCCGCCGTGAGGAATGCAGAATGTTTTATGGAGATTTAAGTGACAAACATCCGCACCAATTATTCCGGGATTTGTCAAACCAAGCTGTGCATTTAAGTTTGCACCATCCATATAAACCTGACCACCACAGTCATGAATTATCTTACAAATCTCAGTCACGCTTTCTTCAAACACGCCGTGAGTTGAAGGATAAGTAATCATCAACGCTGAAAGATTTTGCTTGTGTTCTTCTGCTCTGGCTTTCAAATCTGCGACATCAATGTTTCCATGATCATCACATTTAACAACAATTACTTTCATTCCGGCCATAACAGCACTTGCAGGATTTGTTCCGTGAGCAGATGAAGGAATCAAAACAATATTTCTGTTCGATTGTCCTTTATCTTTCTGATATGCTCTTATAACCATCAAACCAGTGTATTCGCCCTGTGCGCCTGAGTTTGGCTGTAGCGAAACAGCTTCGAAGCCGGTAATTTCAGCGAGGTCTTTTTCAAGTTCATTAAAGATTTCTAAGTAACCTTCTGCCTGATCCTTTGGAACAAAAGGATGAATATGTGCAAACTCATCCCATGTGAGTGCAATCATTTCCGTGGTTGCATTCAGCTTCATTGTACAGGAACCGAGGGGTATCATTGAATGAGCGAGTGATAAATCTTTATTCTCCAAGCGCTTCATATACCTGAGCAGTTCTGTTTCGGTTCTATACATAGTAAAAACAGGATGAGTCAAATATGCTGAAGTTCTTGGTAATAATAATTCTAATTCCTTATCAGCAGCAGCGGAGATTTCTCTCAACAACTTATCATTAAATGACTTTCCAGCAACTGCTGCGAATATCTCAAATAACTTTCGGATATCTCTTTCCTCAACAGTTTCACCGAAAGATATTCCGATGTGTGTATCATCTATGTATCTGAAGTTTACTTGTCTCTTCAATGCTTCAGTTCTTATTTTTCCGAGAGTGGCTTTATCAGTTTCAATTAAAAGTGAATCAAAGTAATATTTATTGATTTGCTTGAATCCAAAATGTGCTAAAGCTAGATCGAGCATTCTGGCAAACTTGTTTACTCTGAGTGCGATTGCTTTCAATCCTTCAGCACCGTGATAAACCGCATACATTCCGGCCATTACAGCAAGAAGAACCTGTGCAGTGCAAATGTTGCTTGTTGCCCGTTCACGTTTTATGTGCTGTTCTCTAGTCTGTAGAGCCATTCTCAATGCTCTATTGCCGTCTGCATCAACGGATACACCAATAATTCTTCCGGGAAGACTTCGCTTATATTCTTCTTTAGTGGCAAAGTAAGCCGCATGCGGACCACCAAGTCCCATCGGAATTCCAAAACGTTGTGAACTGCCTACAACGCAATCAGCACCAAACTCTCCCGGTGGTTTTAATAATGTTAAGCTTAACAGATCAGCAGCTACAACTTTGAAAATTTTCTTCTCACTCGCCTGTTGGAATAGTGATGTGTAATCTCTTACTTCCCCGTTACCAGCAGGATACTGAACTAATAGTCCAAAAATATCATCAGTTAGCTGAGCATCCCGTGCACGACCAACTCTTATTTCAATACCAAGAGGATTTGCTCTTGTCTTAAGTACATCGAGTGTTTGAGGGAAAACTTCTTCAGAAACAAAGAACACATTTGCGCCCTTCCTTTCTTTTGGACGAAGAGCATAAAACATACTCATTGCTTCCGCGGCGGCAGTTCCTTCATCGAGCAAGGAAGCATTTGCAATTTCCATTGCAGTTAAATCAGAAATTACTGTTTGAAAATTTAGTAATGCTTCAAGTCTGCCCTGAGCAATTTCTGCCTGGTAAGGAGTGTATTGGGTATACCATCCGGGATTCTCAAGTATGTTTCTTTGAATTACTGTCGGAAGGATTGAGGGATAATATCCCATCCCGATATAGGATTTATAAACCTTATTCTTAGCAGCGATTTTTTTTAAGTCCTCCAAAAATATATGCTCATTCACAGGAGGATTTAAAGCTAAATGTTCTTTAAGTCGGATGTTTGAAGGTACTGTCTGATCAATTAAGTCATCCATTGAATTGGCACCACAGGCTATTGCCATTTGATTTAACTCTTCATGGTTTGGACCGATATGCCTGTTTACAAATTTATCGGGGTGATCGAATTCTTTCATTGGTTGCTCTCTTTGAATAATATATGAGTGTTAAGAACAGAAAATTTTTGTATGACAAATTTAAGGAAATTGCAGAATTTATTTTAAGGAAAAATTAGGGGATTTAGAATGAATCAGAAATTCAAACCTTCTTCAACGCAACCTGTGCAGCGTTTTGCTCTGCCTCTTTTTTGCTTTTCCCCTTCCCTTCCCCTAGAACTTTTTCACCAATTATCACTTCAGCAATAAAAGTTTTGTCGTGGTGAGGTCCTTCTTCACTTATGATCTGGTAAACAGGTATGGGAAGCTTGTTTGCTTGTGCATATTCAAGAAGCTGGCTTTTATAATTTTCATCAACAAGGTGCTCGCCATTCTTTAATGCCGGTTCAATAATTTTTCTTTGAATGAATATCTTACAGGTTTCAATTCCTTTATCAAGATAGATTGCTCCAATCAAAGCCTCAAGCGCATCAGAGAGCATAGATTTTGAATTATGGGTAATTGACTTCGGGACACTACTGCTGATTATTAAAAGCTCGCCCAGATCTATGTTCTCGGCAACCAGACTCAGTGCATTCCTGTTAACCAGCTTTGCTCTGACTTTTGTAAGAAAGCCTTCTTCTTCCTTTGGAAATTTGCTAAAAAGGTATTCCCCTATAACAAGATTCAGAACAGAGTCACCTAAAAACTCAAGCCGTTCATTTGAAAAAGTAAGTTGTTCATTTTCTTCGAGGAAGGAACGGTGAATCAATGCTTCAACATAAATATTTTTATCAAGGATGGATGCGCCGATTATTTTTTCGAGTTTATTAAACTTTTCCTGTGGAAATGAGGATTGAATTTCCTTTGAAGTGAAATCTTTTTTTTGCGGCTTGAAAAGATCAAACAACCGCGCAATATTTAGAGCCAAATTTAGTTCTCGAACTTTTTAAACAAGAGAGAAGCGTTGTGCCCGCCGAATCCAAAAGTGTTGCTTATTGCGTACTTAATTTCTTTTTTTGTTGCTTTGAGCGGACTATAATTCAAATCACATTCAGGATCAGGATTAGTCAGATTTATGGTTGGAGGAATCAAACTATTCTCAATCGCCAGCACTGTTCCAATGGCTTCAATACCTCCAGCAGCACCAAGCAAATGACCTGTCATTGATTTAGTTGAATTCAAGACAAGTTTATAAGCGTGATCGCCAAAAAGATTTTTAATTGCTTTTGTTTCATTAAGGTCATTAAGCTCAGTTGACGTACCGTGAGCATTTATATAATCAATTTCTTCTTTATTAATTCCGGCATCTTTAATTGCCTCTCTCATAGATCTGAAAGCACCGTCACCTTCTGGCGCAGGTGCGGTAATATGATGAGCATCGCCTGTTAGTCCTACTCCGACAATCTCACCGTGAATCCTGGCACCTCTTTTAATTGCGTGCTCATACTCTTCAAGGACTAAAGCACCAGCACCTTCACCCATAACAAAACCGTTTCTGTCCTTGTCAAACGGACGGGATGCTTCTTTCATGCGGTCATTCCAGGTGGAGATTGCTCTCATTGAATTGAATCCGCCAATAGATATTTCAGTAATTGCTGCTTCCGAACCACCACACATCATCAAATCAACACTTCCTCTCTGTATAAGGAAGAAAGCATCTGCAATTGCGTGAGATGCTGTAGCACAAGCGGAAGTGGTAGCGTAATTCGGTCCCTTTAAACCAAACCTGATTGATATCTGCCCGGCGGCAATATCTGAAATCATCATTGGAATGAAGAATGGACTTATTTTATGAGGGTCAAGTCCATTGAAAAAATTGAAGTGCTGTTCCTGCAATGTTTTCATTCCTCCAATTCCACTTCCGTAAATAACACCAAAGCGATCCTTATCTACCGCTTCAAGATTAAGTCCGGAATCTTTCATCGCCATATCTGCAGTAGCAATTGCAAACTGAGCAAAAGGATCTAGTCTCCTTATCGCTTTTTTATCTAAATAATCTTCAGGTTTGAAATTTTTTACTTCAGCAGCAAATTTTGTATCGAACTTGGTAGTATCGAAATGAGTTATAAGATCAACTCCGTTTCTACCTTCAATAAGGCCTTCCCAATATTCCTGCACACCAATGCCAATCGGGGTAACAGCACCTAATCCGGTTATAACAACCCGTCTTTTTTTATACATATAATTCTCCCGGGAAATGAATTGAGTTCATCTTAATTTTTGAAAGAAATGTAAAACAGTAAAACTGCTTTAGATTAGCTAAGCTTTTCAGTTAAATATTTAACTGCATCGCCTACTGTGCCTATTTTTTCAGCATCTTCATCGGGGATAGAAATAGAGAATGCACTCTCAAAGCCCATTACAAGTTCAACGATATCAAGTGAATCTGCGCCTAAATCATTAATGAATGAAGCTGTAGGTGTGATTTGAGATTCTTCAACACCAAGTTTATCCATAATTATTTCGTGTACTTTGGCTTCAACTTCCATTTTAACACTCCTAAATTAGTTTGTGATTCGAGTTTGTATTTATCTAATAATTGTTAATTATTGTTCAAATTTAAGAAAAATAGGTTTTATTTAACAAACGAGAACATACACTTTTTATTACATTGTCATTCCGCCATCAATGGCAATTACCTGTCCGGTAATATAGTCTGCTTCAGGACTGCAAAGAAAACCAACTACTTTTGCTATGTCTTCCGGTTTCCCCATCCTTCCCATAGGGATCATATCAGTTAATTTCTTTCTTTGTTCATCGGATAGTTTTGCAGTCATATCAGTTTCAATGTAACCTGGTGCAACAGCATTAACAGTTATATTTCTTGAAGCAAGTTCACGCGCCATTGACTTGGTAAATCCGATTACTCCAGCTTTTGATGCAGCGTAGTTTGCCTGACCGGGGTTGCCAATAATCCCAACTACAGATGCGATATTAACTATCCGTCCGTATCGCTGTTTTATCATATGCTTGATAACAGCTTTGGTATAATTAAATACACTTTTAAGATTAGCGTTAATCACATCATCAAAATCTTTTTCGGTCATTCTAAGAAGCAGATTATCTCTCGTAATTCCTGCATTGTTGATAAGTATATCAACTCCGCCTAATTTTTCAATTGCTTCCTGTACCGTTGCTTCAGCTTGTTCGAGAGAAGTTGCATCTGCTTTGAATGCTAAAATTTTTGTTGAAGGATTATGAATCTCAGCTTGTAATTCTTCAGCACATTCATCGCAGCTGTTATAAATAAAAGCTACATCTGAAAATAAAACACCGCAGCAGCTCTTAGAAGCCAACTCCTTTACAATTGCTCTTCCTATTCCCCTCGTGCCGCCAGTTACGATAGCTCTTTTATTTGGTAACATCTT
>DATIJX010000035.1:0-11388 GCA_035478175.1 Ignavibacteriaceae bacterium | reverse complement strand
GTGCTTGTTATTTGGATAGCTGCAGCATTTATAATTGATTGGGAGAAAGCGTTACTGTTCGTCATCATACCTCAGCAGGTATCTCTGTTCAGCGTTTTGATATTTAATTACGTTCAGCATGTTCACGCCAATGAGGAATCCGAGTGGAATCATTCCAGAAACTTTACAGGGTTTTTGAATTTTCTTCTTTTCAATAATGGATATCATACAATTCATCATCATAAAGCCGGCCTACATTGGAATAAAGTCCCCGAAGCTCACAAAGAAATTGAGAAAAATATAGATCCAATCCTTCTCGAAAGAAGTTTCTGGTGGTATATATTCAGAAGTTATTTTCTCTCTATCCTCATCCCAAAATTCAGAACGAACTCAATGAGATTGGAAAGGATGAGAAAAGAGGAAGAAGTCCGCAAGAATGAAAAACTAAAGGCAGGCAGTCCCCAGTCAGAAATGCTGGCAACTTAATATCTTCTGAAAACACTGAAAAGGAATTTAAAAACAAAACTAAGCGTGCCCTAGTTCGGCAGTTTTCTTAATATCACTATGCTCACCCAAATTTGTGGCTCCAATAAATGTTGTCCTGTCGAATTTATCTAAGTTTTTGTGACATACAATTTGATAAGCCGTTGAGCCGCCGTGTTTTCCAATCATCACTGACCAGGCAAGAAAAATTTCATAAATTCTAAATATACGTTCCCCGTATTTTTCAAGAACTTTCTCTTTGTTTGAAAGCCAGTTGTCGTACCACCTGTTAATTGTAATTGAATAGTGGTTCCCGATATTTTCAACTGAGTGCACTTCAAAACCAACTTTTTCAATTCGCTGTAAATCCCAGTTCAAGGGCATACTTGCATCGGCACCTGAGAAAATAAATTTATTCATAAATAAACCCCACACAAGGTCTTCCCGGTTATGCTTCTGAAGCAAGCTGCTTCGTTCGCGTAACCCCGCAATTTGTATATAAAAAAGACCGTCATCTTCCAGCAGATCATAACACTGTTTCATAAATTTTTTAAAATTCTTGATACCGACATGTTCCGCCATTTCAAGACAGGTAATTTTATTATACTTTTTGTCTGTGGGAATATCCCTGTAATCCATTGTCCAGATTTTCGCACGATCTTCTACACCATATTCTTTAATTTGTCGTGCAGCCCATTCCGCTCCAGCTTGAGCAATTGTTACTCCGGTTGTATTAACTTTATAATGTTTAGCGAGGTGAGCCACAAGCGTTCCCCAGCCGCAGCCGATATCCAACAATTCGTCCCCTTCTTTAAGCTGCATTTTTTGAGCGATCAGGTTCAGCTTATTTTCCTGTGCACTTTCCAGCGACTCATCTAAATTTTTAAAGTAACAGCTTGTATAAATCATCTTCGTTCCCAAAAACCAGCTGAACAAATCATTCTTATTATCATAGTGACTTTTAATTATTCTTTTATCCTGCTTTTGGGAATGAATAATTACTTCCGGGATCATCCTTGAAATGAAGAAATAATAATGCGGTGCGGCGAAATTAAAACTGAAAATGTCGTTCTTATATTTCAGCAATTCCATAAAGCTGACTTTAATATCAACTTTTTCAGAAATGTAATCTTCTATAAAATGACCCATAGCCACCTTTTTCTTTAGATATCGCCCGGCTATTCTTGGGTTTTTTACTTCGATAAGATCGGATATTGTTTTAGTCATAATGAGGGTTTGCTTTCAGTTTAAAATAACATACAAAGATAGATAATTTTCGTAAAACATCATTTCTCCCACAATATTGTACTGCTTTGCAAAATAACTTATTGACAATCTGGTTTTATTTACGTACTTTCTCATTAAGCATTTACAGGGTTGGCTTCAATGAAGATATTAAAATATAATTTTCCTATCCTGCTCCTTTCAATAATCTGTACAATAACTATGTCCATACAAGCACAAACTCTTTATTGGCAGAAACTTACATCCGATTATAATGTATACGATATTTTATACGATGGTCAGCAAAATCTATACTTCACGGGCACTTCAGGGAATTGGTATTTTTGGCGTTCGTCTGATCTAGGGCTAACATGGACACGAACTGGAAACGGTTCACCTAGGCTTTATCGGATAGCCATTGATAGTAATAATGTCTTGTGGGGTGGAGATGCTACTAATGGAGGAATTTATAAATCCACAAATCAAGGAGATGCGTGGATTAATACTCTTCCTACGAATGAAAAAATTTATTCAATAACAGTAAGTCCTAATAATTGGATTTGGGCTGGAACTAATGATGGGAAAGTAGTTTATTCATCGGACCAAGGAAATACCTGGGAAAGAGTTACCGTCACAACTGTTATTATGTGGTCAATTACTTCCAATAACCTAAATCATATTTTTGTTGGTGCTGGTAGTGGAAACAGTAAGATTTATCGAACTACTAATTTGGGTGCAAGTTGGGAATTAGTCTATAGCTATCAATACTTCAGTATTCGAGGAATTGTCATTGATGATTCAAATGTTATTTATGCAAATAGATATAATGCCAGATTGGTTTCTAGTGATAATGGAAACACCTGGACAACAATTGATGGTCCATCATTAGAGAGACTTTATATAGATAAATATCATAGAATTTATGCGAGCCCAGTAGGGTATCGCTCATTAGATAATTGTGTAACGTGGACAAGAATTGGTCCAGCAGAACCTACATTTGTAGAAGCATATACGTTTGTTGATTCTTTATTATTTGCTGGTACATCAAGGGGTGTTTACCTGCATGACCCATCGTTTCAACCGTATATTGGAGATAATTATTTCCCATTAGCATTAGGAAACAAATGGCAGTTTAATAAAGAGTGTTCAAACTCTGGTTCAGAAGATAACACAATATATTTTGTTGAAAGAGACTCTATCATAATGGGTAAAAATTACTATCTATTACAAGGCTCAATAAATGACTGGTTAAGATATGATAACGATGAGGATAAGCTTTTTCTGCGGTGGAACGACAGTGATTACGTTGTGATGAACTATGCATTGAATCAAGGTTCCTCTTTTTCACAAATCACATTTAATACTCATCAATTAAGAACCGTTGGGGTTAGAGCACCAATAATTTTAAGCATTTTCGACTCATCTTATCATTCAAAAGGATATTCATATTCTCAAATGTATTTTGGGTCTTTTTATTATCATTCTGAAAGCCTTGGTGATACAAGAAGTGAATTTGATTATAGTGGTCCTGGGGGCTATTCTGACTACTGTATTAACAGAATGACTCGAGCAATTTTATACGATTCAACCGGGGTTAAATATTATTCTGATCATGTTAAACCAATAATAAGTTTCCAACCAATATTGATTACGAATGAATTTGACTTAAATTGGAGCTTTAGTGTAGATCACGAATACACATACTTTGAGAACAACAGCAGCGAAAATTTTGTGGACTCTGTAATTTTGTACAGCCATTACTCAAATGACGATTCAACTTTTATGAATATGCCAATCTTAGCAGTTAATACTCCGAACTCCATCAATTATACAATTTCATATTTACTTGATTCGACATTAATGAAAAATGATTATAGTTTTTATTATAAGATCTATGCTGTGGATAAAGGAATTGTTCCGGAACATTCCACCAAACCGGATAGTGGATATTATGAATTAGTTTATGACCCAAATGTTTCGGTGGAAATTGCTAATAATAAAATTATCGACTATCAATTGATGCAAAATTATCCCAACCCGTTTAATCCAACTACAGTAATAGATTATTCAATTAAAGAAGAAGGAAATGTTGAGTTAGTAATTTATGATGTGCTCGGTAAAGTAGTTGAAAAACTTGTTGATGAAAGAAAAATTCCCGGTAATTATTCGCTACAATTCGATGCATCGAATCTTTCAAGCGGACTTTATTTTTATAGTCTACGAGTCAATGATTTTGTTAATACGAAAAAGATGCTGCTGATAAAATAATTTCTTAAACCGTCCTCGAATATTTAGCTTTATCTTCTTTCAAAAATAGTAGCTAATTTAGACCAGGGTAATACTTTTCCGGCAGACCTCACCTCTGTTTTTTCACCCCCATAAATCATATAAGAGAAAATGTTCTTTTCACCTGCAAGATCTTTATAAAACTTCAAACCATTAAAAAAATCTTCATTTATTGTTTTACCGGACTTAATTTCAAGTATAGTTTTTTCCAAACCGGTTTCTATCAGGCAATCGACTTCACGTCCGAGTTTATCTCTCCAGAAATAAAAATTATTATTTAAACCAAAATTCATTTTATACTTTATCAAATCCGAAAGAACTAAATTTTCAAATAAGGAACCAACTAAGTAATGCGTACTTATTTGAGTTACACTTTCCAATCCAAGCAATGAACAGGCCAAGCCAGTGTCATAGAAATAAAGTTTAGGCATTTTAACTAATCTCTTGTTAAAATTCTGAAAGTGCGGTTCCAGTCTGTAAACAATATAACTGGCTTCGAGAACAGACAACCAGGATTTGGCAGTGTTAACGGAAATTCCCGCTTCAACTGCAAGAGAGGAAAGATTTAACAATTGTCCGATTCTTCCTGCACAAAGCTTAACAAATAAAGTAAAAGAATTTAAATCGGGAATGTTTTTTATTAATCTTACATCTCTCTCAAGGTACGTACGGATATAATTAGGATACCAATCTGAAGGTTCAATTTTTCTGTCATAGATTGGTGGATAAAATCCTTTGAAAATATAAGTTGAAAAATCTTCTACTGAGTCATCAGTTCTTATCTCATTTATACTAAAAGGAAGCAAAGTCAAAATCGCAACTCTTCCTGCCAGTGTTTGTGAGATTTTTTCCTGCATTAAAAAATTATGTGAGCCGGTAATAATAAATCTACCCGGTGCTTTATTTTCATCAACGATGGATTGGATATATGAAAATAAATCCGGGACTCTTTGTGCCTCATCTATTATTAATCCCGATTTAGAAGACGATAGAAATGATCTCGGATCATTTTGTGCAAATAGGCGGGTATCCGGTTCTTCAAGATTTAGAAAGTTTTTGTCTTTAAAGGTCATCTTTACCAAAGTTGTTTTTCCGGACTGTCTTGGACCTACAACCGCAACAACGGGAAATTGCTTTGAGAGATGAATAAGCTTTTCTTGTATTTGTCTTTTAATCACGGGTGGAAAATACGATTACTTGGACAAGTTTGCAATCAGATTGCAAAATTGTCCAAATTAAGTGCGAAATTTTGAGAAAAACAAGGGTGAGCAAGAAGGGTTCTCTCTTTAAACCGTTCTCGAATACTTTGCATTGTCTTCTTTTCTCTCAATATAACCATCAAAATTCATTGCAATATTGCGAATGAGAAGTCTGCCCATATCTTTTACTTTAAAGCCGTCTTCGTTCATTACAATTAATTCATCGCTCTCAAGCTCTTTCAGGTTGTTCAATCCCCAGTTGAAATAATCCTTGAACTTAATTTTAAACTTTTCTTCGATTGATTTGAAGCTCAGTTCGAAGTCACACATAATTCTCATTATTACTTCGTGACGGATGTGGTCGTCCTCGTTCAGCTTGTAGCCTTTTGCTGTCGGGATGGTTTCGTTATCAAGCGCAGTGTAGTATTCTTTCTCTGTTTTGTAATTCTGTGCGTAAATATTTTTAAGCTGACTGATAGATGTAATTCCAAAGGCATAAAGATCAGCACCAGCATTTGTACTGTATCCCTGGAAATTTCTGTAAAGTTTTTTCTCTCTCATCGCCACTGATAATTCGTCATCAGGTTTGGCGAAGTGATCCATGCCAATAAACTCGTATCCGGCACTTGTGAGTTTTTCAATACTCATCTTTAAAATTTCCAGCTTCTCTTCCGGCTTCGGCAAATCTTCTTCGTGAATCAGAGCCATATGTTTTTTCATCCACGGTACGTGAGCATAGTTGAACAAAGCGATTCTGTCAGGAGAGATATCAATTATTTTTTCAACTGTGTCAGTAAAAGATTTCAAGGTTTGAAAGGGGAGTCCGTAAATAAGATCAAGATTTATACTTTGAAATTTCAGATCTTTAACCCAATTAACGACTTTACGCGTTAAGTCCTCCGGCTGAATTCTGTTTACTGCTTTCTGAACTGTCTCATTAAAATCCTGCACACCCATACTGATTCTGTTGAAGCCATTACTACGAAGTGCTTCAAGATGTTCTTTCGTCAATTCTCGAGGATCGATCTCGCAGCTATTTTCTGAATTCTCGATAAACTCAAACGATTGATTAATATATGAAGCAAGTTTGTGAATTTCTTCCGGCTTAAGGTGAGTTGGAGTTCCTCCGCCCCAATGATGTTGTGCAACTTTTCTATCGGGAAGCAAATAAGTTCTCATCAAATCAATTTCTTTCTGAACGTACTTTATATATTCGTCTATTCTTTCTCTGTTCCGTGTGACTAGCATATTGCATCCGCAGAAAAAACAGAGAGTGTCGCAGTAGGGAATGTGGAAATAAAGCGAAAGGTCTGGAAGATTTTTTCCGTAGTTTGTCTTTACAACTTCGTCAACAAAATCTGCGTGAGTGAATTGCTCATTAAACTGCGGCGCTGTCGGATAGCTTGTATACCGCGGTCCGGGCTTGTCGTATTTTTTGAATTTTTTTAGATCTACTTCAAACATTATTGTTCCTTATTTGCTTTCGTTTGCATGGCTGCATGATTGCATGTAAGCAGGAAACGATACATTTTGCATGCATTCATGCAATCATCCATTCATGCTTTCTGATTTCACGAGTGATATTTTAAACTTTCTTCTTTAACAAACTCAACCATTGCTTTTGCGTTGTCGGGATTTATATCCGGTAAAATTCCATGACCAAGATTAAAAATGTGTCCCTCACCGTCGCCATAGTTTTCAAGAACTTTCCTGACTTCTCTGCGAATAAAATTTCTGTCAGCATATAAAACTGTCGGATCGAGGTTTCCCTGAAGTGCACATTTTTTTCCGATCTTATCGCGGGTTTTACTTATATCCATTGTCCAGTCAAGACCAATCACATCAGCACCGCAATCACCAACAACTCTTGTTCTATAGTGAACTCCCTTCGGAAAATAAATTATCGGCTGCTCTTTGCGCTTAATTTTAGAGATCACTTTAGTAACATATTTTAATGAGAACAAAAGGAAATCACGTGGAGTTAGAATTCCTCCCCAAGTATCAAAAATCTGGATTGCATCAACACCAGTTTCAAGTTGTGCATTCAAATAATCAGCCACAGCGTCGGAGATTTTATCAAGAAGATTATGAGCAAGCTCGGGGCTATTATAAATAAGTTTTTTAACCTGAGAAAAATTTTTTGAACCATGTCCTTCTACCATATACGTTAACAAAGTCCACGGTGCACCGCTGAATCCAATTACAGGCACCTTTCCGTTAAGTTCAGACTTAACCAGTTTTATTGTTTCCATTACATAGTTCAGATCATCGTAAGGATCAATATTTTTCAGCTTCGCTGCATCATCGTTCGTTCTTATTGGTTTAGGGAAAACAGGACCGCGTCCTTCATACATTTCCAGATGCATTCCCATCGCTTCGGGAATTACAAGTATGTCTGAAAAAATTATTGCAGCATCAACACCAATGATGTCAATCGGCTGGATGGTAACTTCGGCAGCAAGCTCGGGAGTTTTGCACATAGTCAGGAAATCATGCTTTTCACGAACTGCTCTGTATTCAGGTAAATATCTTCCTGCCTGCCGCATAATCCAAACAGGTGTGCGGTCAACTTTTTGCCGTTTGCAGGCACGAATAAATAAATCGTTTTTTAGTGTCAAGCTTTCTCCTTGTTGTTACTGTAATACTCAACAATTTTTTTAGTTAATCCGTTTATGGTGAATTCATCCGGCAGGATATTCACTTTAACTTTTTTTGATTCAATAGCCTCTTTTGTTGTTGGACCAATTGCTGCAATATCAAATCTGCCGAAATATTGAAATGGGTTTTTAATATTAGCTATCTGTAAAAAATTTTCAAACGTGGACGGACTTGTAAAAATAAATAGATCAACATTGGAAGAGTCTAACTGCTGAAGACTTGTCTTCACATTATCACCTGATGGAATTGCAACATTATAAACAGGCACAGACTTGATAATTGCACCTAAATCTTTTAACCCCATCGGTAACTCTTCTCTGCCAATTGCTGAACGAGGAATAAACACAACTTTGTTTTTAAGATTATATTTTGATAGCACTTCAATCACGCCTTCTGCACTGAACTTTTCCGGGACAATGTTTACACTGATATTATTTTTATGACAATATGAAGAAGTTTTATTTCCAACTGCCACTACTTTTATCCGGTTATAATTAATAATTGCTCCAATTTCCTGACATCTTTCGGAGAACATCTGAACTGCGTGGACAGAAGTAAAAATTATAAAGTCTATTCGCTCCGGATGAGAAACTACGGAATCAAATTTACTCCAGTCTGATGGAGGGACAATTTCGAGCGTAGGAACTATTATTACATTGGCTCCAAGATTGGTTAACGCTGCGGCAGATTCCTGGGATTGCTCAATCGTTCTTGTTATTACAATTGTTTTCCCTTTCAACGGAAGCTCTTTAATGTTGTTGAATCCCGAGTAAAGACCGTGCAGAACAAAGTCGAAAATCTCTTCTTTTTCTTTTACAATCAATTCATTCGAAAGATTGCTATTAATTCCTCTTTGAACTGCCCCATAAATGCTTCCGAATATCAAACTGATTGCGAACTCCTCATCAACCTTTCTGAATACACCTTCTTTTTCACCTCTCGAAATAATCTGCATTATCATCTGCTTCATTTGCTTTTCAAGGGCGATCATATCTTCACAAAAGGAATTGTTGCCGTTCAGGGTTTCTCTCTGGTAAATAAGAAAGAATTTTTGGTGCTTCATCATAAACATATAAAGATGCACAACGAAAGCTCGCAGTGAATCAATACTGTTTTTTTCTGATTCGATTTTTTGCTTTAGGAGGGAAAGCAGATTCTCCATCCGCGTGTGCATTATCGTAAAGTATAGTTCTTCCTTGGAAGTGAAATAATTATAGACAGTTCCTTTAGCAACAGAAATTAATTTAGCAACGTCGTCCATCATCACTTCATGATAATGCTTGGTGGAGAAAAGCTCGGCCGCAGCCTCGAGAATTTTTTCTCTCTTCCTTTCTCTTTTTATTTCACGTTTTTCTTTTAACATTGCTGATTATTAATTAACTCTCCAGTCATTCAAGGCAAGTACTTCTCCGTTGTTTGGATCAATTACCATTTCCTGACCCGAAGCCTTATAATTTTCTTCATCACCAAACTCGTTTAATGTTGACAATATTCTCCAGACATACCTTTTCAGTTTAAAATCCCAGAGAAAACCAGCCTCCCATTCTTTTATTCCTTCCTTAAGTTCCATATCGCTTGCGATTTGTTTGGCTGTTTGTTCGTCAATGTTGAAGTCGCATTCCTCGGGAAAATTTTTGCATCTGGGTATTCCAACTATGTCACGATTCATTAACACATTCCCAACAGAATCAACTGTATATTTTATTGTTGCGTCCACATAAGGTTTTTCCGGCATAAAAAATTTGTAAGCCATTTCGTAGTAAGGGGGAGTGTGTTTTGTTCTGTAAAAATCTACAGTGATATATTTATCGAAGAATTCTTTACTGGTAGATATAATTATAAAAGAATCTGCTTTTGCTAAAACTTCAATCGGTACAGATGCTTGTTCCTGATCATCGCAAGCCCTGCATTTGCATGATGTCAAAGTAGCAACGATGATAAATAAAGTTAGTGCTGAAACTAAAAGTGAAGTTTTGAGAAAGAATTGATTGGTCATTTCGCCCTCGTGGTTTTGTAAATTTCATCTAGTATAATTTTAGCTCCGGCTCTCAACAGGTCATCAGCCAATTTTTTACCCAGCTTTTCGGGATTACTTTTGCTCCCGCGGTTTTTTTTTCGATAAGTAATGCTTCCATCGAGCGAACCAACTAAAGCATCGAGATGCAGCCCGCTTTGTTTTACTTCAGCAAATGCACCGATTGGAACCTGGCATCCGCCTTCAAGAGCTTTTAGTAATGCACGCTCAGCCAAAACTGCTTTGTAAGTATCCTCGTGATGAATTGATTTAACTATATCATTTACAAATTTGTTATCGACCCGGGTTTCAATTCCTAAAGCACCCTGACCAACTGCAGGAAGCATTACGTCTGTTTTAATTATTGATGAGATGTGCTTATTTAGTTTTAATCTTTCAACACCGGCTCTTGCGAGAATAATAGCATCCCAATCAGAATCAAGAAATTTCTTAATCCTTGAAGGAACGTTTCCTCTTAAATCAACTATGTTCAAATCTGGTCGGAGATGCAGCAGTTGGCATTTTCTTCTTAATGATCCTGTCGCGACTATTGCACCATCTGGTAAATTAAAAATTGTTGTTCTTTTTTTCTTGGCGATAAGAACGTCCTGAACATTATGCCGTTTACTTACTGCGGCGAGCTTAAGTCCTTTTGGAATTGTCGTCTGTAAATCTTTCAAGCTGTGAACAGCGAGATCAATATTTTTATTAAGAAGCTCTATCTCCAATTCTTTGGTGAACAAACTCTTATCACCGATCTTTGAAAGAGCAACGTCCAGGATTTTATCACCCTTGGTTTTGATAATCTTTATTTCTACGGCGACATTCTTGTTCTTTTTTTCAAGCTCTCTTTTCACAAAATTTGCCTGCCAGAGCGCAAGTTCGCTTCCTCTTGAACCGATAATTATTTTTTGTTTCAAAATATTATCCTAATCTTTCTCTGATTTTTTTCTGGAATTAATTCCAAACAAGTCCCTTATGATCCCAATTTTAGTTGCTTTGTCACCTGATCCAGTTGAATCATCAGCCTTGCGTAGTTCAATAGTTGGATGGTGGAGGATTTTATTTATAATTCGCTTTGTAACAATGTCAAGTTTCTCCTGATCTTCTGCCGAAAATTTGTTTTTGTTTTTCTCTACTTCTTCATTTCGTATTTCTTCAAAAAAATCTCTGAGATCCTTTATTGCCGGAGCTGCCTGAAGTGAATTGTACCATTCCACGAAATTATCAAGCTCTTCTTCAATTATCTTTTCGACTTTCGGAATCTCTGATTTTCGCTTCGTCAGATTTTGCTCAACTATTATATTGAGAGAATCAAGGTCATGATAGAAAACGTAATCAATTTTTCTCGTCTGGGGATCAATATCACGGGGCACTGCAATATCCATTAAAATCATCGGGTTGTTGCTTCGTTTCTTTAACGCAGATTTAACGTCATCTTTGTTAAGCAGAATTTCAGGCGAAGCAGTTGCACTAATAATTATATCAAATTTGTAAATTGAATCTTTAAATTCTGAAAACGGGATTACTTTTGCATTTAATTTT
>DATIJX010000034.1:0-2848 GCA_035478175.1 Ignavibacteriaceae bacterium | reverse complement strand
ACGATCCTTGCAATTCTACTTCTGGCGTTATTTGTTCAGTTAATAATTATTACTTACAACTACGTCACCGGTTTTATTGATGTGCCTGATTTTGGAAACTACTTAAAAAGACTTGCAATAGGAACATCATTTAGTTTTGTCTTTGCGCTGATACTGGTCTTTCTTGATCTTCAAATAATAAATCGGCTTGATAAAATATTCCCGCTTCCGCACAAGTTGATTGCAAGAATCCCGGCTGAGTTTATTCTTACAATAATCGTTGGTGTAATTATCGGCTCTCTGATAACTTTAATTGCCGGAACTTTTATGCCTTACGAAGATGGAATGCTGAAAAATGTAATCAACAATTCACTTATCACTGCAGTAATAAATATTATACTGATTATTGCCCTTGAGGCGATAATATGGTTTAAGCGAAACCAAAAATCTTTAGTTAAAACCGAAAAGCTTGAAAGGGAAAATTCGGAGATTAAATTTGAAACATTGAAAAGTCAGCTTAATCCGCATTTTCTTTTTAACAGCATGAATGTGCTTTCCTCTTTAATAAAACATGATGCTGATAAAGCTCAAACTTTTGTTGATGAGTTTTCGTCAGTTTACAGATATACTCTAGATGTAATTGAAAAACCCGTTGTTGAATTAAGAGAAGAAATAGATTTCGCAAAATCATTTCTATTTTTACAGAGAATAAGATTTGATAACGCTGTTGATATGGAAATAAATGTTGATGCATCAAAACTGGATTATTTGGTTCCGCCGCTTGCTGTGCAGACATTACTTGAGAATGCATTTAAGCATAATAGAGCAACGACTGACAGTCCGTTAAAAATAAAAATCCATAATGAAAATGATTCGCTTGTAGTTATTAACAATCTTCAGCCAAAGATAAAGGGCACTGATTCAAAAGGTGTTGGTTTAAGTAATCTAAAAAAAAGATATGAGCTGCTGGGAGAAAAACTTCCGCAGTTTTCAGTTACTGAAAAAGAATACCTTGCAAAAATTCCATTGATAAAACCGGAGTAAACTCCGTGGCGCTCCGTGTCTTCTCCGTGAATCTCCGTGTAAGAAATACGGAGAAAGGTTACACGGAGCACCACAGAGAATTGCACAGAGTAACACAGAGGAAATTATGAAAACAATAATAATAGAAGACGAAAAACTTGCAGCAGAAAGACTGGAAGAACTGATCAAAGAGATTGATCCATCAATAGAAATTTCTACAAAGCTTCCATCGGTCGAGCAATCAATCAAGTATCTTAAGCAGACCAAGCCGGATTTAATATTTCTCGACATTCAACTTGAAGATGGATTAAGTTTTTCAATCTTCGAAAAAGTTGAAGTTGATATCCCAATTATCTTCACAACAGCTTATGATCAATATGCAATAAAAGCATTCAAGCTTAACAGCATTGATTATCTTCTTAAACCAATTAAGAAAGAAGAGCTGCGTGAAAGTCTGAATAAATACAAAAACATTAAGACTTCTTACTTGATGGATTTTGAAGAGATAATTAAGAGTATTCACAATAAAGAAATCAGCTACAAAAAAAGATTTTTAATTCAATACGGTCAGAAGATTAAAAAAGTTGAGATTGATGATGTCGCTTATTTCTACGCAATGGAGAAAAATGTTTTTCTAACAACATCATCCGGCAATACTTTTCCTGTTGATTTTACTCTCGATAAGCTTCAGGAAGTTATTGATCCGGAAAAGTTTTTTCGCATCAACAGAAAAATGATCGTTGGGTTTGAAGCAATAAAAAATATGATTCCATTTTCACGTTCACGAATAAAAATAGAATTAAATCCGCCAGAACCAAAAGATGTTGAAGCGCTTGTAAGTGTTGAGAGATCATCTGCTTTCAAAGAGTGGATGGACAAGTAAGGAAACATTTTAATAAGCAAAATGAAGAAGGTTATGTTATACATTTTAGGAATTTTGGGATTATTCATTATCGGACTAATTATCACTCTGCTTATTCTGAGTCCCGGAAATTCCAAAATATTTTTAGATAAAAATGGAAATAAACTAAAGAACAGTATTTCAGAAAAAATATTCCTTGATATAAATGGATCTAAGCAAGGGATGTTTATCAAAGGTAAAAATCTGGACAATCCTATTATTTTGTTCTTACACGGAGGAATACCGGTTTATTTTTTAACAGAAAAGTATCCAGCACACCTAGAAGATAATTTTACAATGGTTTGGTGGGAACAACAAAATTGCGGAATATCATACAGCTCTGGTTCTGCACAGAATAGAGCCACAATAGAACAGCTTGTTGATGATACTATCGTATTAACAAAGTATTTATTAAAGCGATTTAATAAGAAGAAAATATATCTGATGGGGCATTCGGGCGGGTCATTTCTTGGTGTTTATGTTATTGATAAGATGCCGGAATTATACGAGGCATATATTGGAATGGCTCAAATGTCGGATCAGCTGTTATCAGAAAAGATTGCTTATGAATATATTTTAAATCGTTATAAAGAAACGAAGAACCAAAAAATGGTGGATTACTTTCTGAGTATTAATTTAAATGATCAGAAGAAACTTCCTGAAGAATATTTGAAGAATAGAGATGCTTCGATGCACGAGCTTGGTATTGGAACAATGAGAAATATGAGGAATATAGCAGCAGATCTCTTCCTGCCATCATTATGCTTTAGCGAATACACACTGTTGGAGAAATATAATCTGTGGGCTGGTAAGTCAAAATTCGGTATCAGTCAAAACTGGGAGATAATGACAAGAACAAGCCTTATAGAAACTAAAAATGATTTTAAGATACCGGTTTATTTTTTTCACGGACTATATGATTATACCTGCTCATACGAATTGGCA
>DATIJX010000033.1:0-2412 GCA_035478175.1 Ignavibacteriaceae bacterium | reverse complement strand
GGCACAAACTGGTTTATTACTTTAACCTGTTCTTCAATCTTCAGCTTTTTAATCAGCTCAAAATATTCTTTCGGATCATCATAAAACTCACCGACTATAAGCAGCTTTGCTTTGGGATTTTCAGAAAGAATTTTGGGAAATGCTTCTATAAGAATATCAAGTCCTTTGTATTTTCTTACATATCCAAAAAATATAAGAACTAAAGAATCTTCCGCAAAACCAAATTCTTGTTTTAACTTTTTGACCTCTAAAGTTTCAGCTTGTTTATAGCAATCGTAAACAGGTAGCTCGGATCGGTAAACTTTCTTTCCATTTGAAAATTGCTGTACTTCCTTTTCAACAATTCCTGATAAGGCTAAAAACTTTGAGGCAGAACTAAGTCCTATTCTGGTGAGAAATTTATCAATTTTATTTGCTTCGTGAGATACTACGTTTTCAGTTATAAAAAGAATTTTATTCCTGTATTTTTTACTAATAAGAAATGAAATCACTCCGTGGCAGAATCCGAAAAACGGGTGCCACCAATCGAATACCACTAAATCAGCGTTCTCTTTTTCTAACAAGCCGGCAACTTTAAACCAGTTGAATGGATTGATTGAATTGACAACTCTTTCGCTTGGAACGTTAAAAACCTGTTCTTTACTTTTATCGAACTGAGTTGTACCCGGAAAAAGAAATGAAGGATAAAGCAGCTTGTAGTTGTAAATCTTTACATCGAAATGATTCTTTAAGGATTCGTAAGTGTGAGTAACAAAAAGTGCATTTCCGCCTCTGTATGGATAAGCTGGACCGATAAGAATTATTTTTTTCTTCAACTAATTGACGATTATTATTAATTATTCTGTCGAAATATAATTAAAACACTTCTGGTGTTAAAGAAGTTGGTTATTAAATTGGTTAATAATAATCTAGTAGAATGATTACGTAAATTGGGCTGAAGCCCAACGTGTTTTTGGGTGTCTTTCTTTTCCCCGACCTAAAGGTCGGGGCTAATAGCCACGCCCTTTAGGGTCTGTTGCATAACTCTGAAATTAAAATTTATAAATCCTCTACGAGGATTAATTCTGTTTTGGATTTCTTGCTTTACAATAATCTGACCACTACGAGGTCAAAAACTAATAAGAAACATCGTAGATGTTCAATTTTTGTAATAGAGGAATAAGTAAAGTAAAACAGATCCTCGTAGAGGATCAATAAAAACATTTATGCAACAGACCCTTTAGGGCGTGGAAATAAAATTAAGATAAAATTTAATGGGTTTTAACCCAATTGTTAAATACTGTCAAGCTGTGATCAGAGTTTATAGTCTGAAGAGTCATCCTCATCTTCAAAGTCTTCCTCTTTAGGCATTGTGAACATCGAGCTCAACATATCCCTGAACTGAATACCGTCTTCAATTTTGTTTCTGCTCAGCAAAGAAAATTCTGACAATCCAAATAAGAGAAACTCCATAAGCAAAATTCTTGAATTACCGTTCACAGAAGGCTGCAATTTCTTAACAACATTTTCAAGTTGAGGGATATGCAACAGCAGTTCTTTGTATTGTTTATCGGTTAAGTTCATCATCAAGTCTGCTTTGTTACCTTTTTTAAACCAATCAATTATTGGCTGATATGGACTTGGCTGCTGAGATTTCTTAAGACTATCAGGTGTTGGAAAATACTTTAAGAAATTATTTTTTAATGCTTTGCCAATAAGTATCTGTGCAACTTTTGCGGGACCTTCTTGCTCACCTTCGTAAACCAATTCAATCTTTCCGGTGATAGAAGGAATGACTCCATAAAGATCGCTTACTCTCAAATTCGTTTCTTTTTCATTGTTTAATATTCTTCTTCGCTCTGCTGTGCTTATTAAATTTTCATAAGCCGAAATAGAAAGTCGTGCAGACACTCCGCTCTTCGCATCGATATATTCACTTCCTCTTGCTTCAAAAGCTATTTGTTCGACAAGGTCGTGCAAGATTTCGTCTGGATTAATTTTTTCTTTTTGATCTTGAGTAAGGTTTGCTTCCTGTTGCGTAATACGCTTGGAGATTTCGATGTTTCTCGGATAGTGTGTAAGAATCTGGCTGTCAATTCTATCTTTAAGTGGAGTTACTATAGAACCTCTGTTAGTGTAATCTTCAGGATTTGCAGTGAAGATGAATTGAATATCAAGCGGCAGCCTGACTTTGAATCCGCGGATCTGAATATCACTTTCCTGCAAGATATTGAAGAGAGCAACCTGAATTCTTGCCTGCAGATCGGGGAGCTCATTTATAACAAATATTCCTCTATGCGAACGAGGAATTAAACCGAAGTGAATTACTCTTTCATCCGAGTAGGGGAGTTTCAATGCAGCAGCTTTTATGGGATCAACATCACCGATTAAATCAGCAACTGAAACGTCGGGTGTTGCCAGCTTTTCTGTGTA
>DATIJX010000032.1:0-30064 GCA_035478175.1 Ignavibacteriaceae bacterium | reverse complement strand
TTATTAGCTCTTTGAACAGTAGATAATCTATGTGCAATAACGATTGAGGTTCTTCCCGTCATTAATCTTTCAATTGCCTGCTGCACAAGCACTTCAGATTCTGTATCAAGCGACGATGTTGCTTCATCCAAAATTAAGATGGGAGGATTTTTTAACAATGCACGTGCAATAGAAAGACGTTGTCTTTCACCTCCGGAAAGTTTTGTACCGCGGTCACCGATAACTGTTTCATATCCATCTTTCAAGTTCTCAATAAAATTATGTGCGTTGGCAGCTTTTGCGGCGTCAATTATTTTATCCTGAGATAAATCCTGCAATCCGTAAGCGATATTATTTCTTACAGTGTCGTTGAATAATATAGTTTCCTGTGTAACGACGCCGATAAAAGAGCGGAGTGATTTGACGGTGATATTCCGAATATCAATATCATCAATAAGTATTGAGCCATCTGTTACATCATAAAATCGGGGGATAAGATCAACAAGGCTTGATTTTCCCGCTCCGCTTGGACCTACTATTGCAAGTACTTCACCCTTATTTATTTCAAGATTAATTTTATTAAGTATTAAGTCGCTCTTTTCATATTTGAAACTTACATTTTGAAACCTAATTCCCTTATTAAAAGATTTTAATTCAATGGCATTTGGTGAGTCTATTACTTTTGGAGTAGTATCAAGAATTGAAAAAACTCTTTCTGATGCGGCAATACCTTCCTGGATGCTGTTGAAAACCTGTCCGACCAATTTTATTGAAGGCATCATCTGAAAGAAAATTCCAAGAAAGACAAAGAAGGCACCGGGCGTCATATCGCTTTTTCCCGCAACAATCTGGGTGCCTATGAAGTAAAGAATAATTGCTATCGTTATAACTCCGATCGTTTCTGTAATCGGTGAGGCAAGCGCTCTTCGTCTGATCAGGCTTGTAAGAAGACGAAAGTAACTTTTTTCTTCTTCACGGAATCTTTCTATTTCGTATTGTTCCATGCCGAAAGCTTTTACGATTCTCATTGCACCGAAAGTCTCATCAAGAATGGAAGTTATATTTGCAATACTTTCCTGCGATCGGATACTTTTTCTTTTTAATGAGTTACCGATCTTTGCAAGTAAAAACCCGGTAACCGGCATTAATGCAAATATCAGTAAAGTAAGCTGCCAGTTGAAAATAAAAAGCACTGCAGAGAAAATAATAATCAGTGGTGGATCGCGGAAAATACTGTTTATGACTGCTATCATCGAGTCTTTAATAATCTGTACATCATTAATGATTCGTGAGATAAGCATTCCTTTTTTTTCTTCTGTGAAATAAGCAAGTGAAAGTTTGTGAAAATGTGTATAAAGCTGAAGTCTTATATTTCTGATTATTCCCTGCTCAACAAATGACATAAACCAGGTCTGCAGATAGGAGAATAGATTTTTAAAACTAAATACTACAACTATTAAAAAACATAAGTACGTTACTAATTCCTGCTTCGAGTAAGATTGAACAAACTCACCAAGCTTGAAAGAAAGCCACTCCCTAAGATTAAAAATACTGAAACTTACCTCAGCCGTAACCTCTTCCGGTTGCTGGTTAAACAGTAGATCTATAAAAGGCATAACGAGGCCAATCGACGCCAGGCTGAAAATAACAAATAACAGCATAAAGAAATTTGCCGCAGCCAGAGGTTTAATGTAAGGTTTTAGGTATTTAAAGAATCGCCAGAAAACTTTCATTTGATACAACTATTAAAAATCTTGTGTGAAAAGATAGTTACTAATATTGAATTATTTAATCTTATTCATATAGTATTGTTAATATATTATGATTTGGATAATAGCGGCAGTAAATTTAAACTGTAAATGAGCAAAATATCCGGCATCATTGTTAAGTAAAACACTTTCATCTCAATTGCAATTCAGGGATAACTATTGAAAGAAATTCAGGAAACTAAAGATTATAAAATTCTCGACTGGATAATACTTTCTTTATTCGTCATATTCATATTAAGTCTAAGCAACTCAATATTTGTAAACCAGATTGGTTATTTCGGTGCGCTTCTATTCATACTTATAAAAGCATTTCTTACAAGAAAAAATCAATTCAGCAGAACCGGGCTTGAGCTTGCATTTGCTCTTTATATGCTTGCCGAAATAGTTTCACTGATTTTTTCTGATTATAAAGATGTCGCTTTGCATCATTTTATGAAAAGATCTTTACTCATCCCTGTTGTTTATACAACGATCACCGTAACGACAAATATGAAACGTGGAAAAAACTTTTTTACACTTTTTGTTGTTGGCTCGTTAATAACGGGGGTGCTTTACCTGATAATGGCTGTCCAGTTTTATTTTAACAATCAGTATAATATAATCCAATCCGGACCGTCACTATTTCAGCATCCTATCACTGCAAGCGAGATAATCAGCTTTACAGTTTTGTTTCTCTTTGCGTTCATCATAAATGAAAAAACCGATTGGAAGACAAAACTTTTATTGTATTCAGGTTTTGCAATTGCACTTTTAACATTAATTGCAACATACAAGCGTACTGGATGGATGGGTGTTGCAGCCGGAATACTACTCATCCTTATTATAAAGAGAAAATGGAAAATACTGATACCAGTTTTTATTCTGGGGATAATTTTATTTTTAATGGATAATAATGTCAGTCAGGTTAACGTTTATAATTTTGAAGGTTCCAGCGTAAAAAAACTTTATTCATTCAATACCGATGGAAGAGCTACGACTATTGAAATTGCTGATAGCTTCTCAATAATAAGTGATTACGAAAACGGACTACTATTTTATCAAGATTCTACTCTTATTGAGAAGATTGAAACACCAGTGCCGGTAGCGTTATTTAAGAAAATTAAAAACGATTACTTCATGGCTTATCTTGTTGATACACGTATTGTTATTTACAAAAGAGAAATTGAAGAGCTTAAACAAATAAATGAAATATTGCCTCCGGGCGAAACAAAGGATTTTGTTTTGCAGGGTGAGTCCCTTTATACTCTTGATAAAGACAGCGGAATGACTTTTTATCAATCCGTAATAGCTGAATCAAAACCCATTCGCTTCCCTGAATTGAAGGACTATAGGTGGATGTTCATTGACTCATCAAACTTTTATTTTGCAAGTGAACGATCAGGAATATCCGTTTTTGAAAAGAAAGAATTATTGCCCGGAAGTATGGTAACCAAAAACGAAATCGGTGATATTAATCGAGCTTTCTTCTTCAATGGAAACTTGGTTCTAGGTGGTTCATATGGTTTGAGAATGTATTCTTTAGAGGATAATAAAATTGTTTTAAAAGATCAGTTGACTCAATTAAAACAAGTTCACAGATTGGGCAGCGATGAGGAAGTATTAGCAATCCTCACAGGTGATGGTTCGATTTATAAATATAAAGTTAACGATAGTTATAAGCTCGACCTTCTTGCGCAGGATAAAGTTTCTCCAAGTCCGACCAATTTTATATTCACTGAAGGAAAACTTTATTGTACTTATGTTAAACGAGGCAGGCTGTTAAGTTTCTTTGATCCATATCTTCCTCAGAACTTTACCCGGTTAGCTCTCTGGCGTGCAGGCTGGGAAATTTTCAAAGATCATCCGCTATTTGGAGTTGGGGATATTGGTCTTGATAAATATTATGTTAAATATAAAAGACCATACGACAAAGAAATTCATGGGCATCTGCACAATAATTATTTTCATTTTCTTGCGACACTTGGTTTGTTTGGTTTTTTAGCAATAAGCTATCTTTTCATAATGATAATTATCAAAATTTCCAGAATATATAAATCAAACAAGGAAACACCTTTCATCGCATCGTATTCACTTGGTGCACTTGCTGCTTTTGTTAGTATTCTCGTTGCAGGATTATCCGAACTTAATTTCTGGGATCACGAAATTGCAACACTTATTTATTTTACCGTAGGATTGAACATTGCACTTTCAATTTGGCATAAAGAAGAAGTGGAAAAAGAATAAAGTAAAATGGCGTTATTATTTTTGGTTATCTGTAATTCAAATCATTTTAGAATTTAATTGAAACTTTCCAATGCAAAACAACGACAAAAAAGAAATTGTAAAAACCATAAAGAAATTATCATCACCATTCAACCCAAAGTGTAAAGAGCTGGCGATAATTCTTGCCGCGGGACACGGAAAAAGAATTAAATCCCAGCGCTCAAAAATGCTGCACACAATCTGGGGTGTTCCCACAGTCGAGCGTGTTCATAATGCATGCACTAATGCAGTGAAGGGAATTAATTCAGTTGTAGTTGTTGGAATAAAAGCAATCGATGTTTTGAATGTTCTCGGGAAAAAATCGAATACCGCATACGCCTACCAGGAAGAACAACACGGTACCGGACACGCTGTTCAGGTAGCTTTGAAAAATATCAGGAAGTTTCCTGACGACGGAATTGTTTATGTTCTTCCCGGCGATATGGGATTGATTGATGCTGAAACTCTTTCAAGTTTCAGAAAAAGTTTTGTTGATTCAAAGGCAGATATGATCGTACTAACCGGGATATTTAAGGGTGATCCGAAAGAAAATAATTACGGCAGAATACTTCGTGTTAAAGAATTTGATACGAGGGGAACGCGATCTTTAGGTGATAAGGGAAAAGTTATTGAGATTCTTGAGCACAAAGATATTCTTGCTCTTCCGGCTGATGAACCTTATGAAGCCGGTTACAAAGGAAGCAAATACTCTTTCACAAAAGAGGAATTGATTGACAATAACGAATACAACTCCGGTGTTTTTGCCTTCCGATATGGTAAGCTGAAAGAGTTAATTGGCAAACTGAAAAGTGAAAACGTGCAAAAGGAAATCTACCTTACAGATCTAATATCTTTATTCAACGAGAAGAATTACTCTGTTGCTGCCGATAGCCCGGAAAAAGATTATGTTGTTATGGGTTTCAATAACAAATCTGTGCTGAAAGAAATGGAAGCCATTGCACGGAAAAATGTTTATGAAAAGCTGAAAGACATAATTGAGATTGAAGACCCGGATGATTTCTTCATCCACGAAAAAGTTGTAGAAAATATTTTAATGGCAGATAAAAAATATACGGCACTCGATGTTATCATTGGAAAAGGTGTTCATATCGGGAAAGATGTAAATCTGAATTTCAATCTTCAACTGGGAAAAAATGTTTTTGTTGACGGCAAAGTTGATTTCGGGAAAAATGTTTCTGTAAGCCAGAACGTTTTGCTCTCCTGCTATCCCGGGCAAACAATGAAAATCGGAAACGATGTGCAAATTCTCTGGGGAGATATTATCAAAGGCAACATTGTTATCGGTGACGGTTCACTGATTGAATCCAGCGTTAATATGACCGGCAGCGATGAATTTCCATTGCGGATTGGAAAAAATGTTTTAATAAAAGGAACCTCTTACATTTTCGGCTCAAAGATAGCAGACAACCTTTTTATCGAGCACAGCATACTTGTGAAAAAGAAAGTCCGTGCAGTAAAAGATAAAAAAGGAAAGATTCAGCCTGTGAGATATTTTGTGCCGATGAGTGAAGGGGAGAAATCAATCCAAGGTCATTAAACTAAAAAAGCTCTTCATTCGAAGAGCTTTTCATTTTATAAAAATTTTTTTTGTGAATTACTTGGCTGCAGTTTTAGCAGTTTGTAATTTGTTCAAATGACGTGTTATCATGGCTTTTTTTCTTGAAGCAGTATTCTGTTTAATTAAACCTTTCGTGGTTCCTTTATCAAGAATGCCAACAGCTTCTTTGTAAAGCTTTTCTGCTTCTTCTTTAGTTGTCGTTGCCAACATTTTTTTAACACTGGATTTTATCCGTGTTGCACCCTGCTGATTAATTACTCTTTTTCTATCGTTAGTTCTTATTCTTTTCTTTGCCGATTTATGAGTTGCCATTAAATGTAAATCCTTCTTTTTTAACTATTATTAACTTCTTTTGGTCAAAATTTGAGTGCCAAATATAGGCTATATGGGGTTTGAAATCAACCTGCACGAGGGTAACTTTTGCGAGCAAAAATATACAGTTTATACCATCACGTTGAACTCATCCCAAACCTTCTCTTATGAAGAGAAGGGCTTATTTGTGGATAAAATCGACGGCTGTTTAAATTGTTAACAAGAACATTTGGTGTTTTTCTGACTACAAGTCTCTCTCTTTTTAAGAGAGAGATATAGAGAGAGTTAAATAGAAATAAGACTAAGACGTGCTCAAAATCAACGAAATATATCATTCAATTCAGGGTGAAAGCACTCACTTGGGAAGACCGTGTGTTTTCGTCCGGCTGACTTACTGCAATCTCCGCTGCACTTACTGCGACACCGAGTATGCTTTTTATGAAGGAAAAGATATGTCAGTTCAGCAGGTAATCGATGAGGTTGAAAAATATAATTGCAAGCTGGTCGAAATAACCGGCGGCGAGCCGCTCGTTCAAATGGAAGAATGTCTTGAACTGATGAAAAGATTAAGTGAACTCGGTTACGAAGTAATGATTGAAACCGGAGGAAGTCTTACAATAAAAGATATTGATCATCGAGTGAAAATAATTATGGATTTGAAATGTCCATCAAGCGGAATGGAAAAGAAAAATCTTTATGAAAACATTAATTATTTACATACAAAAGATGAACTTAAGTTTGTAATCGGCAGCCGCGAAGATTATGAATGGTCAGTTGAAATAATTAAGAAATACAGTATACACCGGAAATGCATAATTTTATTTTCAGTTGTTTTTGGTGAACTTGAACCGGTTCAGCTCATCAATTGGATTTTAGAAGATAAACTTGATGTAAGATTTCAGCTTCAGATGCATAAATATATCTGGCATCCGCAAACTAAAGGAGTTTAATGGAGGGATTCAGATTTTATAAGAATTCATTGTTTTTTAGTTTAACCATCATTATTTTTTATTTGTAATAATAGAAATGAGGTGAATATGAATATTGAAAGTGAAAAATTAAAGTTGATTGAATGGATTAAATCCGTACAGGATGATTCCATCATTGCTAAGATAAAATTTCTTAAAGATCATCAAAGTCAGAAAGATTGGTGGGACGAAATAAGTGAAGAGGAAAAAGAAGCAATTGAAGAAGGACTCAAAGACATTGCCGAAGGGAATGTAGTTCCTCATGAGCAGGTGAAAAAGCGATATGAGAAGTGGTTATAGTATTGTATGGTCCGGGAGATCATTAAAAGATATTGATCGAATATCGGAATACCTTGAGAAAAATTGGACAGAAAAAGAAATCTCAACATTTATAAAGAAGCTACATAAAAGGTTAAACTTAATTTCATACTTTCCTAAATTATCTTCCAAATCACGATTGAAGAAAAATGTTAGAAAATCAGTTCTGACTAAACAAGTTATCATATACTATTCATTTAAAAATAATGTTGTGGAAATAATAACGTTATTTGATTCTCGACAACATCCCTCAAAATTAAAATTATGAAAATAGCAAAAGAATTCAGATGGGAAATGGGACACAGACTTCCCGAACATTTTGGTCAGTGTAAAAACATTCACGGACATTCGTACAAAATGTTGGTTGAGTTTGATGGAGAACTTGATAAGCATGGAATGATAATTGACTATTACGATGTTGAGAAGATAGTTAATCCGATTATTGGAAAACTCGATCACGCTTTTATGGTTAATAAAGATGATAAAATTGTTCTCGAGTTTTTAGAGAAGATGAATTCAAAAAAAGTTGTGGTGGATTTTCAATCGACAGCCGAGAATATATGTCTTTACCTGCTTAATGAAATTGAGAAAGCATCATTGCCGGAAAATGTAAATGAAATAAAAGTTCGAGTGTATGAAACATCTCAGGATTATGCAGAAGAATCACTGAAGTTTAAATGAATAAAAAAATAGCAATGGGCAGGCGCCCAAATTTTAAGCAGCGTAAATCCATTCGAAGTTTTCCAAAAGCTACCAGAGTATTTTCCCGCTTCAAACTTTTTATTGAGTATGAAGGAACCCGCTATTCCGGATGGCAAAAGCAGGAGAATGCAAAAACTATTCAGGGAACTATTGTAAAATCTGCGAGAGAAATCTTTGGCGATGATTTTATTGATTTGCAGGGTTCTGGAAGAACAGATAGCGGAGTTCACGCACTGTGCCAGGTTGCGCATCTTGATGCAAAGACTGTTCTCGCTCCCGAAATAATCAGAATGAAACTTAATGACCTTCTCCCTCACGATATAAATATTCTGGAAGTTGAAAAAGCCCCACAAAATTTTCACGCCAGACACGATGCAAAGTCACGCAGCTATCTTTACCAGATCTCTAAAAGAAGAACTGCTTTTGGAAAAAATTTTGTCTGGTGGGTGAAGGATAAGCTTGATTTTAAGAAGATGGAATCATCATCAAAACTATTTGTTGGTATGCACAACTTCTCTTCTTTCTCTGATGACGATCCCGAAGAAAAATCCACCAAAGTTTTAATCGATAACATCCAACTGAAAGAAGATGGCGATTTAATTTTAATCAGGATTGTCGGTTCGCACTTCATCTGGAAAATGGTGCGAAGAATTGTTGGGATTTTAGTTGAAGTTGGAAGAGGAAGAAAAACAGAGAAAGACATTCTGAATTATTTGAATATTAAATCGACTGAAGTTGCAAGGTTTACAGCACCGCCATCGGGGTTGTTTTTAGAAAAGGTTTTGTATGAAGGCGAAAAATTGTCTGACGAGGTTAATTCAGTTATAAAAATCTGAAATCATTATTTTACCATCTTCTCCAATCTTAAAATTTCATCTCGTAAAGAAGCGGCTCTTTCAAACTCAAGATCTTTTGCAGCGTTACGCATTTGTTCTCTCAACTGGTCGATCAAATCTTCCTTTTGCTCTTTATTCATATACTTTAAAACCGGCTCGGCAACTTTAGCAAATCCGTAATCTTCTTTTTCATCTTTCTTTCGAACTTCTGCAAGAGACGTTGATGCGAGTATTTCTTCCATGCTTTTATAGATAGTTGTGGGCGTGATATTGTGCTCTTCGTTATATTTTTTCTGAAGTTTTCTTCTTCTGTTAGTCTCGCTAATTGTTTTCTGCATTGATTGGGTAATCACATCACCGTACATAATTACTCTGCCGTTAACATTACGCGCTGTTCTTCCGGCAACCTGCATAAGGGATCTAGCGCTTCTGAGAAAGCCTTCTTTATCTGCATCGATAATAGCAACAAGAGAAACCTCCGGCAGGTCAAGTCCTTCTCTCAAAAGATTAACTCCAACTAAAACATCAAATTCACCCAATCGTAAATCGCGGAGTATCTCAACCCTTTCAAGCGAATCAATATCACTGTGAATGTAACGAACCTGAATTTTAATTTTATCGAGATAATCTGCAAGGTCTTCTGCCATCTTCTTGGTTAAAGTTGTAACCAAAATTCTTTCTTTTCTATGCACTCTTGTTCTTATTTCATCAATCAGATCATCAATCTGTCCCTTAATTGGTCTCACTTCAATTTCGGGATCAAGTAAACCTGTCGGACGAATAATTTGCTCAACAATTATTCCGCCGCTCATTTCAAGTTCGTAATCACCAGGAGTTGCGCTAACAAAAATTACCTGGTCGAGCATTTCCATAAACTCTTCATACATCATCGGTCTGTTGTCTAGTGCAGAAGGGAGACGAAAACCATATTCAACCAGTGTCCCTTTTCTGCTGCGATCCCCGTTATACATTCCTCTTACCTGCGGAAGAGTAACGTGCGATTCATCTATAACTAAAAGAAAATCATCTGGGAAATAATCGAATAAGTTGAATGGTCGTGAACCTGGCGCTCTTCCATCCATATGTCGTGAGTAGTTTTCAATACCGGAACAGTAACCAATTTCTTTCATCATTTCGATGTCGAACTTTGTCCTCTGTTCAAGCCGCTGTGCTTCAAGATATTTTTCATCCTTTCGAAATACTTCCAACCTTTCAGCGAGTTCAAGCTCGATATTGTGAATTGCCTTCTGCATTTTACCACGATCGGTAACAAAATATTTTGCCGGATAGATTGGTGCGGATTCAACTTCCCTTAAAACATTTCCAGTCAAAGAATCGATTATTGAGATTTTCTCGACGTCGTTGTCCCAGAGTTCAACACGTATCGCTTCTTCATTTTCATAAGCAGGAATGATTTCAATCACATCTCCACGAGCGCGGAAAGTTCCTCTGCCAAATTCAGAATCGTTTCTTACAAAGTGAATATCAATCAGTTCACGAAGAAATTTCTTCCGGTCAAGCTTTTCACCTTTCTTTACAAAAATGATTTGACGAGCGTATTCATCAGGTGCACCGATACCGTAAATACAGCTTACGCTGGCAACAACAATCACGTCTCTTCTTCCCTCTATGAGAGAAGTTGTTGCTCTTAAACGAAGACGATCTATCTCTTCGTTGATGGAAAAATCCTTTTCAATATAAAGATCGCTTTTAACTACATAAGCTTCGGGCTGATAGTAATCATAATAACTGATGAAGAACTCAACAGCATTTTCAGGAAAGAAAGATTTAAACTCAGAATAAAGCTGTGCGGCAAGAGTTTTGTTGTGGGAAATTATGAGTGTCGGTTTATTTAATTGTTCTATTACATTTGAAATGGTAAATGTTTTTCCGCTGCCGGTTACTCCAAGAAGAGTTTGAAATTTATCGCCCCCATTTATTCTTTCAACTAACTGCTTAATTGCCTGCGGCTGATCTCCGGCAGGTCTGTAGTTAGAAACGAGTTTGAAATTGCTCATAAATTAATCGAGCAAAATCTCATGCACATGAAATCCGCTTTGTGTTAAATGTCCTCTTAAAATAACCACATCCGCTGATTCGAATCCATCTGGTAATTGGGCCTCACCATAAATATTAATTACTTTACCAGCTTTATCAGATGTATAAAAGCTAACTCCACCGCCCGTATTTTCAATACCTCTGTCAGCCAACAATTGAACTCTTATTTCTTTTACTGCGTTATTGTTTGGATCAAAATCTGAAAAGGATCCCAGGTTGTCACCTTTAATAAAGTAAAATTTATATACTAAAAATACTGCGGCGATAATTAGCACTGGTAAAATAAGCTTTTGTAATGTTTTCATATCTCTTTTTTTATTTGTTTAAATTGCAAACAAATTTAAAGAATTTACACTCAACTATTCAATGCAATTGAGAATTGAAATGAACGATAAAAAAATGTGGATAATAATTTCTGCGGTTTCGGGTTTTACCGCTGTGGCAATTGGTGCATTTGGTGCTCACGGATTGAGGGAAAAACTTTCTGCTGAAATGCTTGAGGTTTATAAGACAGGTGTCTTATATCAGTTCTTTCATACGATAGTTCTTTTAATGCTTTCTTTAACAAATTTTATTAAAGGGAGAATTGCCTCAATATTTTTTCTGGCCGGGATAATTCTATTCTCATTTTCACTCTACCTGTATTCAACTTCAGGCATTCGTTTTTTTGCAATGATAACTCCGGTTGGCGGAGTATGTTTTCTGATTGGCTGGCTTTGGTTAATTGTTGAGGTAATCAGAAGAAAAGATTAAACTTAAGCTTACTTTATAGCACGCAGCTTAAAATATACTTCTTCAGGTGAGAAAATACCTGCGAAGAACCTTTCATAAATCACCGGTTCAATATTCACAAAAAAATCCATCCACTTAAGAATCGAAAAGTGCGATGTGATGAATTTCTTTTCAAGAATTTCAAATTGAGCTTTGCCCTCATAATTAGTTCGATGGTTCAGCTTCCATTTCTCATAAAATTTCAGTTTACGGTTTCCAATAAATTCATAATTGTCAAATGTGCGGATTGAGAATGGAATTTTATGGTCCGGTTCACCGAAATATTTAGTGTTTAGAAAGAATGGTGCGTACACTATCAAATTACCGTTAGGCTTTAAGATACGATACAACTCGGTGATTGTGCTGTGAAAGCTATTAAGGTGTTCAAGAATGTGGGAGGCATATATTTCATCAAAATAATTTTCCTCAAAAGGATAGGGAAATGAATTAATATCGTGGATCATATTTCCACCATAATCAACAATATCGAGATTGATATAGCCTTCTTTTATGTCCTTACCGCAGCCGAGGTTTAGTTTGTTCATTTGTTGGATGTAAATTCTTTAATTCATTTAAAGCAAATTTAAGGATGGAAAAGATCAATAAGGAATAAAAAAAGCCCGCTCTGAAAAGATCGGGCTAAGGTTGAAAGATTTAATAATTTTAATTAACCATAACTGCGGGAGTATTTATCTCATTAAGAGCAACTTCCTGAACTTTAACTCTGGCAACACCCTTTTCCAGTATTTCCAGCTCAATAGCTGCACCTTTTGAGAGATCCAGTTCTCTACCTTCGATGTATGGACCCCTATCATTAATTCGTACAATCACTGATTTACCATTTTTAGGGTTTGTGATCTTTAAAAGTGTTCCGAAGCTTAAGGATTTATGAGCTGCGGTCAACGCCATTTGATCATAAACCTCGCCGTTTGCAGTGAATTTACCGTGAAATCTGGGGCCATACCAGGATGCCTTCAAAGTCCCACGTTCAATTAGCTTAACAGCTGAAGTATTAACGGTGTTTTCTTTTACCGTCACAGGAACGAATTCTTCTATTAAAATTCGCTCATTTTCTACATTTTTCTCTCCTTTTAACACAGTAAAACCAACCAAAGCACCAACAGCTAATGTAAAAAACACTAATATTAATGACTTCAAAAAATAACCTCTTTAATAGTTTAACATGTATTGACGCAACAAACTTAAGTTGGCGTCGCCAGTATTCCAATGGAAGATTTAGTCAATGTTACTCCAACAGTAATTGGTAGAACTATCGACTTTAATGGTATATTGGTCGACTTAGTAAAAACGACAGCGACAAAAAGTGCTAATGCCGTCGATTTTAACACTTTACGATAAAATCCTGATCAATGATCAATTTAGAAATTTTTACTGATTCAAATTTGCAATTGACTTTCAGAGATTTCCAATAGCTAAAATTACCAAGTGCGCATCTACCCTTCCAGCTGTCCTGCCTTGCATTGATTCAGAGGATAGAAAGTTCCGGGTAAGTTAGGTGAGATTTTTTCGTTTTTCTAACTGTAATTCAATATAAAGTGACGAATCACTTATCCCTGATAGTAAACACTCTGTTTCTGCTTAAGTCTTTTCTTCACTTTCCTTTAAGTTAGATTCTAGTCTCAGATCTTTTAAAATTACCCTCACGTCCTCTGAAACGAGCTATTCACAATTTTTTATCCCTGTAAATTGCAGGCAAATCCCTAAGGTTGTAACTAAAACAATTAACAAGTAACGAAGCTTTCAATTTAAAATTCTTATCGATCATCGTTTCAAATCAATTTCTAAAAAAAGAGAAGGAAATTATTATTAGTGATATAGACAGACACCAAATCCCTTTATTGAAGATGAAATCTAAATACATTCAATGTTTTTATTGATTCTGATTGATGGAATAGTTTTTGCCCAATCCGGTAACTAGTTAGAGTTTCAAGAAATTAATTATTAAAGATTCAATGATTAAGGCAGGGGAAGCAGAAAAGCTTCATATAGCGATAATTGGCAGGAAGAATGTTGGCAAGTCTTTACTTACTAACCGCATAGTTAGCCAGGAACTTTTCATTGTTAATGATACTCCCGGAACGACTACTGAACCAGTAAGCAAAGCAGTTGAGCTTTTGCCTTATGGTCAGGTTGTCATTATTGACACTGCGGGAATTGATGATGATGAACTTGGCAAGAAGAAAATAAACAAAACTATCAAAGCAATTTCATACGCTGATTTTGCAGTTTTGGTTTTGGATGCAAGGGAAGAACTTGACAATAGTGAAACCGAATTAATTACTCATCTTCAGAAAATAAAAACCCCGTTCCTCGTTGCGGTCAATAAGATTGAATTTGGAATTAATGCTCACCTGCTGACAGAGCTTGAAGCGCTTGAAGTTACCCACTTTGAATTATCCTGCAAAGAAAATGCTGGTATCGAAAACTTCAAGAAAAAATTAGTTCACCTGCTGCCTGGTGAAAAAAAAACTCCTCTAATTAAAGATCTTGTTACTGAAGGAGATGTGGTGGTACTGGTTGTTCCTGATAATTTCGATGAATTGCAGGGAAGTATGTTTAAATCGCAGATTCAAAAAATTCAGGAAGAGCTTGGTAAGGAAATAATTGGTGTTGTTGTTAAGGAAACTGAATTAGCAAGTTCACTTAAAAAACTAAAATATACTCCCGATCTCGTTATAGCAGATAGCCAGACTATCGGGCAGGTTGCTGAAGAGATTCCCGAAAGTGTTAAACTAACTACATACTCGATCATTATGACAAGGCAGCAAGGAAGGCTCTCTGAATTTGTTAAAGGAATTAAAAAAATTGAAGAACTAGAAAACGGCGATAAAGTATTGATTTCAGAAGGTTGTGATAATCATTTGCAGGAGTATGAAATAGGGAAAATGAAAATTCAGGAGTGGTTAAAACTTTATTCCAAGAAAAAATTACAGATTGATTTTTCCAACGGTTGCGGTTTCCCGGATAACCTTTCCGATTACAACCTTATTGTTCATTGCGATGGCTGTAGACTTACAATAAAATCACTGCACTCAAGAATAAAACAAGCGAAACTGCTGGATATTCCTATAATAAATTATGGTGTATTGATTTCATATTTGAATGGCGTAATTCCCCGCTCACTCTTTCCATTTAAAGAAGCAGTTTCTGTCTGGCAGAACGTCATGCACAACTAGCTTTCAGCAGAATTCCAAATACATAATTTCATCCTTTGATACAGCGCACATTTGCTTTCCATCTTTCAATAAATAGCTTCTCAAAAGCAAGAAAAATTAATTGCTAATGTGGACAGTTGATTTGAAATTTTAAATTAAAATCAACTTTTTTTCTTCAGTCAATGGCATCTTAAATGAATCATTACTTACGATTACGAAATCAAATATTGAGGAAAAAATGCACAACCAGATCTTTGAAAATTACCAGTTAAATGATAGAAGCAGCTTAATCCCTCTTCTTCAGGATATCCAATCTATTTACGGTTACCTTCCCGAGAATGCATTAAGAGATATTTCAGACTTTGTTAAGGTACCGCTTAGCCGTGTTTACGGAGTTGCAACTTTTTACAATCAATTCAGATTGACTCCGCTGGGTGAAAATGTTATTCGTGTTTGCAGAGGAACTGCTTGCCACGTGAAGAATTCTGCTAAAATTCTTTATGCTCTTGAAACAGAACTTGGAATTAAAGCTGGTCAAACAACTCGCGATAAAAAATTCACACTGGAAGTTGTTAACTGTATCGGAGCTTGTTCAATAGCACCGGTAATTTTAGTTAACGATGATTATCATGGCAGGATTTCAGTTAAGGATATTCCCAAAATTCTTAAAAAATATCAGACAGCGAAAAAAATTGAGAAGGCAGAGGAGATTGCACAATGATAGATTTCAACCAACTCTGCTGCGAAAAATGCTGGCATACAACTGATAAACCTTGCGAACATTTCATTCAATGCTGTACTGAGGGACCGCTCTGCCATCACGATGAAAAATGCGAACACGAAATAACTTCACTTCGCAAGAGATTAAAATATGAAGAGCACGATCATCCGATAATTATGATTGGAATGGGAACTTGCGGACTTGCATCGGGTGCAGCAAAAGTTAAAGAAGCAATCGAAGCTGAATTGAAAAAATTAAATATAGAAGCAACAATTGAGGGAACTGGCTGTATTGGATATTGCGCAGTAGAACCAATTGTTGATATAAAACTTCCGGGAAAAGATAGAATATCTTACCAGGAAATTACGGTGAAGGATGTACCGAGATTTATTAAAACAACTCTTGTTGAAAAAGAAATTTATAAAGAAAAAATTCTCGGCTCACACGGAAAATCAAACGGTGTTATCAGCTTGAAGCAGGTTCCGTTCTTCGAACATCAGCAGAAAATTGTTTTAGCAAACTGCGGAATAGTAAATCCTGTTTCCATTGATGCATACCTTGCTCACGGAGGATTTAAGGCATTCGATAAAGTTCTCAGACTGATGAAACCCGAAGAAGTAATTAAGGAAATTTTAACTAGCGGATTAAGAGGAAGAGGCGGCGGTGGTTTTCCAACAGGGAAAAAATGGGAGTTAGCTGCAAAACAAAAATCTGATCAGAAGTATTTGATATGCAATGCTGATGAAGGTGATCCCGGCGCTTTTATGGATCGTTCACTATTAGAAAGCGATCCGTACCGGGTAATTGAAGGAATGATGATAGCGGCTTATGCTATCGGTGCAAGCGTTGCTTACATTTACTGCCGTGCTGAATACCCGCTTGCTATTGAAAGATTACAGAACTCGATTTCAAAATGTGAAGAGTACGGAATTCTTGGCGACAACGTTCTCAACAGCGGATTTTCCCTTCACATAAAAATTAAAAAAGGTGCCGGTGCATTTGTTTGTGGCGAAGAAACGGCTCTCATCGGTTCAATTGAAGGAAGAAGAGGAATGCCGAAACCTCGTCCGCCCTATCCAGTGGAATCGGGCTTGTTTGGTAAACCAACTGTAATTAACAACGTTGAAACTTATGCGAACGTTCCTCCAATAATTATGATGGGTGCGCAGAAGTTTGCTTCGATTGGAACTGCGAAATCAAAAGGTACAAAAGTATTTGCACTTAGCGGAAATATTAAAAACACTGGATTGGTTGAAGTTCCGATGGGTGTAACTCTTCGCGATGTTGTTTTTAAAATTGGCGGAGGAATTCCTGATAAAAAAGAATTTAAAGCAGTTCAGATTGGCGGACCATCAGGCGGATGCTTGCCTGAAAGTGTAATCGATACACCAGTTGATTATGAGTCGTTGAAGGAAGTCGGTGCGATGATGGGTTCAGGCGGATTTGTTGTGATGGATGAAGAAACCTGCATGGTTGATGTGGCAAAATATTTTTTAACATTCATTCAGGAAGAAAGCTGTGGTAAATGTGTTCCTTGTCGTGAAGGAACAAAACGAATGTTGGAGATTATTGAGCGCATCCCAAAGCGTTATGGAAGTGATGGAAACAAGCTCGATCAATTGCAAAGATTTAAAGGTATGATTCACCTGCAAAGATTAGCTGATGTAATTAAAGATACTTCACTGTGCGGATTGGGACAGTCAGCACCAAATCCTGTTCTATCAGGATTAAGATATTTCCGTCACGAATATGAAGAACATTTATACGATAGAAAATGTTCGTCAGGTGTTTGCAAGGAATTGTTAACTTTTTCGATAAACAATGAAATCTGCAGCGGCTGTGGATTGTGTGTTAAGAAATGCTCAGTTGAAGCTATCGTTGGAGAAAAAGGACAGGCGCATTATATACTAGATAACAAATGTATTAAGTGTGGAATGTGCTATGAAATCTGCCGCCTTGATGCAATAAATATTAATTGATCAAATATGAAGTTCACAATTATAAATATTATTCTGATTTTGTTTTTGACAAGCAGACTTTCTGCTCAAGAAGTTAATAAAGTTGCCTTCGGTATAATGAGTGGTGTCAATTTTAGTGCTTTTACAGAAGAATATATTGAGCCGCTTGTTGGAGGCGAGTTTGGTGTATTTGGAAACTATTATTTCTTAGATGAGTTAGGTGTTGGTCTTGAATTAAAGTATTCACGCAAAGGGGGCATTATGAGAGGAATCATACCTGCTCCTGCTGAGTTTAATCAATCGATCGATCGGAACTCTTTCGACTTATATGTAAGAAATAACTATATGGACTTTCCTCTTCTCCTGAAATACGTATTTAAAATTAATGAGGAAATGCCTCTAGTTCCATTTGTTGGCTATTCTTATTCAATTCCACTCTGGAGCCAGGAAAGCTCTGAAAAGAAAAATTATATGCCTGTTGATGGAGATCAGGAAATTGAATACACTGGAAAATACTCTGAAGACAGGGCACCACTAAATTCATTTTCATCTTTAATAATTGGAGTAGAAACAGAAATTAGTCGGTTCATAATGAATATCAGGTATAGCATTGCTTTGGATAATATTGGTGGAGCAGCGGATATAAATGAATTGAATTATAAAGTTCATTCGATAACTATGATTGTTGGTTATAATTTTCTATAACCAATTGTTTTTTATGTCAGACCTCGACAAGCTCAGTCTGACGGACTAAAAATTTGGAGAAAAGAAATGGTTCAGTTAACAATAAACGGAATAAAAGTAAACGCAGAAGAAGGAATGACTATTCTTGATGCTGCCAAGTCAGTTGGAATATCTATACCAACACTATGTCATTTAAAAAATCTTGATCCAACCGGCGCTTGCAGAATTTGTGCGGTTGAAGTTGAAGGATTCAGAGGATTGACACCTTCGTGTGCTTATCCAGTTGCAGAAGGATTGGTTGTTGAAACTGATTCACCGAGAGTTCGTAAATCAAGAAAAACTATAGTTGAACTGCTGGTAGAAAATCATCCGCAAGATTGTTTGATATGTGTTCGAAATAAAAACTGTGAACTTCAGGATTTATCCGAACGATATGGAGTTCGTGAGCACAGATATGTTGGTGAAACAAAATGTCACGCAATAGATATTTCAAGCGCATCAATGGAGCGCGATCCTGCTAAATGTATTCTTTGCGGCAGATGTGTTCGTGTTTGCCACGAAGTTCAGAAAGTCGGTGCAATTGATTTTACGAGAAGAGGATTTACATCAATAGTTACAACTCCGTACAATAAAGGATTAAACGTTAGCGACTGCATTTTGTGCGGGCAGTGTATACTTGTTTGTCCTACTGCAGCACTTAGAGAAAAGAGTACAATCAAAGAAGTCGCGAGTGCACTTTATGACAGGAAGAAATATTGCATTGTTCAGGTTGCGCCAGCAGTGAGAGCATCTTTAGGTGAAGAGTATAATATGCCCCTCGGAACTGATGTTACCGGATTACTTGTTACCGGTTTAAGAAGATTGGGATTCAACAAAGTCTTCGATACAAACTTTGCTGCTGATCTTACAATTATGGAAGAAGCAACAGAGTTAATTAATAGAGTTAAAAACGGCGGAAGCTTGCCGATGTTCACTAGCTGCTGCCCTGGCTGGGTTAAATATGTTGAGATGAATAGACCAGAAATTTTAAATCACGTTTCAACCTGCAAATCTCCGCACGAAATGGAAGGTGCAGTTTTGAAATCATACTATGCAAAGAAAATGGGAATAAATCCGGAAGACATTTATGTTGTTTCGATTATGCCATGCACAGTGAAAAAATATGAGTCGGACCGTCCTGAACTTTCGAGCGAAGCAATGCCGGATGTTGATGCAGTTCTTACAACAAGAGAGCTTGTAAGATTTTTCAAGATAGCTGGAATTGATTTTAATGATTTGCCGGACAGTGAATTTGATAATCCACTTGGAGAATCAACAGGTGCTGCGGCAATTTTTGGTACAAGCGGTGGAGTGATGGAAGCTGCACTTCGTACTGCTTATTTCAAAATGACAGGAAATGAACTTGAGCATCTTGCGTTTGAAGAAATACGCGGAATGGATGGAGTGAAAGAAGCAACAATAAAAATTGGTGACCTTGATGTGAACATTGCTGTTGTGAACGGAATCGGTAATGTTATGTATTTACTTGATCAGGTTCAGAGCGGAACATCAAAGCATCATTTTATAGAGGTAATGGCTTGTCCCGGCGGATGTATAAACGGCGGCGGTCAGCCTATTCATCAGAAACCTGAAAAAGTTATGAAGAGAATTAAGGTGCTTTATAAGATTGATGAGAATGCAAAGACGAGAAGGTCGCATGAGAATGAATCAGTGAAAACTTTGTATAAAGAATTTTTCGGAGAACCTAATTCACACAAAGCTCACGAGATTCTTCATACTGAGTATTTTGATAAGAAAAAGATATTTAAGAACTAAGTAAATTTTATTGCCCCGACCTTTAGGTCGGGGTTGAGTTTAATTATGAGAATTGGCTTTAGCCAAATCAAAATACAGTTGGGCTAAAGCCCGTTTTTTGTTTATTTAATGTATCGTGGCAGAGAATTATCGTAACACAGAATAGTAATCTGTGCTACATTTTGGTCAGCCACCAATTATAAATTATGAACCAGGCAATAGTAACTACAATATCAGACAGATGTAAGAGATGCTACTCTTGTGTAAGAGAATGTCCTGCATCAGCCATTCGTGTAATCGATGCACAGGCGCAGGTAATTGAAGAGAGATGCATTGCCTGCGGACATTGCGTTAAAGTCTGCTCACAGGATGCTAAGCAGATTTTTTCTGAAGTTGAGATCACCTATGAACTTCTTAAAACAAACAATGCCGTAGCCATTATAGCCCCGTCATTTGCAGCTTCATTTCCTGATAACTACAAAAAAGTTCCTAGCGCATTAAGAAAGCTTGGCTTTACCCAGGTAATTGAGACTGCTTTTGGTGCCGACCTGATTGCAAATAATTATATGGACATTATTAGCAGCGAAAAAGAAAAAACTATTATCAGCTCTGCCTGTCCTGCCGTTGTAAGTTTTATTCAGAAATATTATTCTGAGCTTGTTCCAAATCTTGCGAAGGTTGTTTCTCCGATGATTGCACTCGGAAGATATCTTAAGCAAAATCAGAATGAAGATGTCAAAATAGTTTTCATCGGTCCCTGTGTTGCAAAAAAACACGAAGCGCAGGATGAAGATGTTGCCGGAGTTATTGATTCTGTTTTGACCTTCACCGAAATGAAAGAAATGTTTGAGCAGCAGTCAATTAATATTAATGAACTTGAAGAGAGTGATTTTGATGGTCCTTATGCGATGATGGGAAAAGCTTACCCGCTAGCAGGTGGCCTGCTTAAAACCACTGATGTTGTTGATGACATTCTGGAGAAAGATATAATCGTTGTTGAAGGAAAGAAGAAAGTTCTGGAGATAATTGAAGAGATTTCCAACAATCATATCAACGCTAACTTTACCGATATTCTTTTCTGCGAGGGCTGCATAAGCGGACCTGCAATTGATACAACCCTCAACTATTATGCGCGAAGGGAAAAAGTGATCAACTACATTAATGAAAAAATTAATAGCGTTGACCGGAGGGTATGGAAGGGCAATCTTTACAATGCAAGAAAGCTGAATCTTGCCAGGAGTTTCAAAGTAGATAATCAAAGACGTCCATATCCTTCAGAAGAAAAAATAAAAGAGATACTTGCGCAGACAGGGAAGTTCAATCCAAAAGATGAATTGAATTGCGGTGCGTGCGGTTATCCAACCTGCCGGGAATATGCAGTTGCAATTGCTAAAGACCTTGCAGAAAAAGAAATGTGTCTGCCTTACCTGATTGAGGAGTTGAAAAACGCTTATGATAATCTCAGCGATACGCAGGAACAATTGAGAGTTGCTGAAAAACTTGCATCAATCGGACAGCTTGCAGCCGGAGTTGCTCACGAAATAAATAATCCGCTTGGAACAATTTTACTTTATGCATCAATGCTGAAACGTGATCTTGAGAAAGTTTATAATGAAGATCAGAGGACGGAAGATCTTGAATTGATAGTTGAAGAAGCAAACCGCTGCAAGAATATTGTTTCCAACTTGCTGAATTTTGCACGGCAGGGAAAACTTAAATTAACTGAGTTTGATTTAACAGAATCAATTACAGAAATACTAAGACCGTTTACATTTGATTCAGAGTATAAGGAAATAGATTTTAAGTTTAACATTCTGAAGAACGGCTACAAAATGGCGGGCGATGAAGATCAGCTTAAGCAGGTTTTCATCAACGTAGTTAAAAATGCCTGCGAAGCAATGAGTGAATGCGAAAAGAAAGAGTTGACAATCAACATATCATATGATCAGAATAATTTTATAATTGAGTTTTCCGATACAGGAAACGGAATACCAAAAGAAAATCAGGGCAAAGTCTTCACTCCATTCTTCACAACAAAAAATATCGGTAAGGGAACAGGACTTGGGTTAGCAATTTCTTATGGCATAATCAAAATGCATAAAGGAAATATTACTTTTACAACTGAGATCGGAAAAGGAACAACATTTAAGATAACATTACCAAAACATCAGACATACCAAACGGATGTTACATTTGAAGGAGCGAAAGCATTATGAATGAGAAAAAGAAAATTCTATTAGTCGATGACGACCTTGATCTACTTGAACAAAATAAAATTTTAATCGAATCCAAAGGCTATGAAGTCATAACTGCAAACAGTTCAAAAGAAGGATGGGAAACATTCAGGAAAACCAAGCCCGATGCAGCAGTTGTTGATTTGATTATGGAAGAGCACGATTCGGGTTTTATTCTTTGTTACAGGATAAAAAAAGATGAACACGGAAAACATATCCCTGTTTTTATACTGACATCTGCAACTTATGAAACCGGATTTAAGTTCGGTGCATCGACAAGTGAAGAAAAAGAATGGATAAAAGCAGATGCCATTGTTAACAAGCCTGTAGTGATTGATGACTTTGTCAAGAGACTTGAAAGTTTTTTTGAGTTGAAGGAAAAATAGAAGCCTGTCATTGCGATCCGGCAATTGCCGGAGAAGCAATCTCTAATAAATGACCAAGTAAATATGAACTCATCTCCCTGCCCCTTCTCTTGAAAAGAGAAGGGGAGTTGAATTTAAAAGTCCCTCTCTTTTTAAGAGAGGGATTTAGGGTGAGTTTACTCTGCTAAAAATAATATGAACACATACAAACCAAAAGTTTTAGTTGTTGATGATGAAAAGGCATTACGCACGGGTGTAAAGCGTTTGCTTGAAATGGAAAACTATGAAGTCACAACAGCAGAAAACGGAACAGAAGGAATAAAGCTCGGAACCGAAACTGAGTTTGATCTTGCAGTAATTGATCTAAAGATGCCCGACGTTGACGGTATAGAAGTTCTTAAAAAGATTAAAAAGAAATTTCCACACACAGTCTGCTTTATCGCAACTGCTTATGCAAGCTATGAAACGGCTGTTGAAGCAACACGGCTTGGTGCACAGGGTTATATCCCCAAACCATTTCCTCCCGAAGAACTAATTCAGAACCTGAAAGAAGGATATCAGACAAGACTGATTTATATCGAAGCAGAGAATTGGCGAAAGGAGAGGGAAGAGCGTCTCCTCGAAGTTGCATTTGAAAAAACAAGACTGAATACAATCATCAACTCAATCAGCGATGGAGTGCTGGTAATCAATAAAGCAGGAGAAGCCGTGCTTTATAATCCTGCTGCGCTGAAGCTTCTCGACCTTGAATCAATTCATATTGAAGAAATGATAATCAACAAGCTTCATCCCGAAATTGCCGAGATGATTAACAAAATTCTGAGCAAGGAAGAATATCATTCAAGCTCATATTCATCGCAGGTGGAAATTAAGCCACAGGGAGAGCTGTTCATTGAAGCAACTGCATCTCCTGTTCCACATCCGGATAATTCACTTGCAGGTGTTGTTGTTGTAATCAGGAATATAACTGCATTGAAGAAAATTGAGTTGTTGAAATCACAATTTGTTTCAATGGTATCTCACGAGCTCAAAGCTCCTGTTGCTGCTGTTTACGGATTCCTGAATTTATTTACAGACGAATCAATCAAATTAACACCTGAACAGCAGAAGGATTATTTGCTTCGGTCACAGACTAGACTTGACAGCCTGTTAAAAATGGTGAACGACTTACTTGATATTTCAAGAATGGAAATGAAAAGTGTTAAACGTGAGATCAAACAAGTGTGTATTGAAGAAGTTGTTAAATCTGTTCTTGAGCTATTTCAGATTGACATAAACAAAAAAGGAATTTCAGTTTCATTTAATTGTGAAAGCCAGTCTGCCTGCATCAAAGCAGACTACGATGAAATAACCCGGCTCTTCACCAACTTCATCAGTAATGCGATAAAGTACAACAAAGAAAACGGTTCTGTCTCGATTACTATTTCAAAATCAGGAGACTACCTTATAACCGAAATAAAAGACACAGGCATCGGACTGAAACCCGAAGAGAAGAAAAAATTATTCTCTGAATTCTTCCGTGCTAAGAACGAGCTCACAAAATCAATCAGCGGGACTGGACTGGGTCTATCAATCGTTAAGAGGATAGTTGATTCATACTCAGGAAAAATTGAGGTTGAATCAGAATTCGGCAGCGGAACAACATTCAGAATTTTCTTGCCTTTGTCTCTAAAGTCGGTATAAAAGTATATCTCTTTTGAAGAAGTATTATAAACGGGGATTGAAAGAAACTCAAGAAAGATATTTTTAAAGCGACCAGCTATTCGAATCAATTTGAAAAAATTTCTCTCAAAAGGAAAGTTGCTCTTAATAAAACCATTAGTTAGCAGCTAAATTAAGGTTATTATCTGTAGGCACTATCTATGCATTGGTGCTTTTGATGATATCAAAAATATTTCACCACAGACAACTGTTGGTGATTATACAGAGATATAAAGTTTTAATGATTTAATTTTACTGATACATTTTAGATAAACTATCTAATAGGCGAATTTAAATTAAATGTTTTACTCATCTTTTTTATCCAATCTTCATTTGGGGTTATTATGAAAAACTTATACTGTTTCTTATCACTTCTATTAATTTCTTTAATTTCAATATCAGGTTTCACTCTTGCATTCGTACCTGATGGAGTTAGCCTTACAAAAACAGCACAGGGCTATCACATTAATTTTATCCTGCCTGATTATCAGATGGAACTGGTATCTGCAGCAGGTAATGAATATATCAGAATAACTGTTCCTGATTATGGCGTCACATCGGAAGCTGGTTTGCCCGAACTTCCATCAATATCATTTAATCTTTTTATTTCGAATGCAGAAGGTCAGCCAGGATATGAAATAAAAAATATTTCCACTTCAGAAAGGATACTTAAAAACAAAATCTATCCATTCCAGATGCCGTGGGAAAAGTCAAGACCTATCGATGAAAGACCATTTACTATTAATAATGAGTATTACAATTCGGCTGGCAATCTGGAACAACCGTTCGTTAATGTTTCGGAGCCGTTTATTGTTGCCGGAGTAAAAGGAGTAACTATTACACTTTATCCTTTCAGATACAATCCGGTTGAAGATAAGCTGGTTGCAATTAGTAATGGCTCGGTTGATATTCTGCTTAACCACCAAGTCACACCTGTAACTGATAAATCACCCTCATTCAATCAGTATCTGAGAAGTGTATTTGTAAACTTTGAAGGAACATCTTTTCGGGCTGCATCAAAATATCTTATCATAACAGACCCGACTTTTGAAGCAGGGATGCAGCAGTTTGTCACTCATAAAATCAGCAAAGGTTTTGAAGTTGACATGTTCAACACCACAGTTACCGGAACGACAACGACAGCTATAAAAAGTTTTATTCAAGCCAGATACAATAATCCGGATACTAAACCAGAATATATTCTGCTTGTCGGAGATGTTGCACAAATTCCGGCGTGGGTTGGTTCGGGTGCAGGAACACCAAGAACTGATCTTAATTATGTTCAGCTTGAAGGAACAGATTATTTTGCTGATGCTTTCATAGGAAGGTTTTCAATTGCTAATGCTGCAGAGCTGCAGAATGCAATAAATAAATCTCTTTATATGGAAAATCTTATCGGCACATTAACAAAGAAAAATATTTATATGTCCTCAACTGATAACTGGCAGATAACGGAAGGGACACACAATTTTATTATCAACCAGTACTTTGAACCTGCCAGCTATACTAATCTCAAATTATACACTTATACTTATGGTGCAACGACACAGCAGTTGATCAATGCATTAAATGATAATCAAATATTTGCAATTTATTCGGGACATGGCGGGGAATATTCCTGGGCAGATGGACCAGCATTAAGTCAGCAGCAGGTTAGAAGTCTGACCAACTCATGGTATCCGTATGTTTATTCTTTTGCTTGCGTTACAGGTTCATATCATCTCTCAGAATGTTTTGGAGAAACCTGGCTGCGAACAACAAACGGCGGGTCAACATTTTATGGCTCTTCTGTTAATTCATACTGGGATGAAGACGATATTCTTGAAAAGCGATTATTTAAAGCCATGTTTGAAGATGGGCTTACGAGAGTTACACCGATGTTTGATATGGCGAAGATTTATCTTGTGAATCATTATGGCGGCGGAGTTACACAGGGAAGTACTATGCTGCGCTATCTTGAAATGTATAATCTGATGGGTGACCCATCGATGCCGGTTGTAGAAATGGGACCACCTTGTCCCATTGATCCACCATCAAATCCAACTCCGGCAAATGGTGCTATAGACATTCCGATTGCCGGCAACACAGCTACGTGGACAAATGGTGCAGGTGCAACACAAATAGAAGTTTGGTTTGGAGAAACAGGAAATCTTGTTCAGGTTTATAATGGTACACCGATTACTTCGCTATCGTTAGCAACTTTTGAACCGTTTGAATATAACACTACATACGGATGGCAGGTTGTAGGGAAGAATGATACCTGCTTTGTACCGGGATCTATTTGGAAATTTACAACCATTCAGGATCCGAATTTATTTCAGTGGGTTGAACCGTTTACTAATTTTAATAACTGGACAGTAGTAGGACCATTAGGTCTAACCAACTGGTCTGCTAATAGTTCTGCAAGTGCCGGAGGAACTCCACCCGAACTCAGAATGAGCTGGACACCATCTTTCAACGGTGAATCGAAAATCAGATCAGTTGTAATATCATTACCGGACAATAAAGAAATCACTTACTCATTTAATTACTACTTTGACTGGTTTGCAAATCCAAGTGGAACAGTAACAGTTGCTGTAACTTACAATGGAGGAGCCACAAGCACACCTATTTACAGCCAGGTTGATGCGACGGGAAATGTTGGACCAACGGTAATTTCCGGATCATTCACAACTCCGGCTTCAGGTTCACAGAACACACAAATAGAAATTAAATTTGTCGGAAACTCTTTTAATAACGATAATATTTATTGGGATAATTTAACTCTTGGTTACATAGTCCCGGTAGAGCTGATATCATTTTCAGCAGCGTCGAAAGGTGTTGATGTAGAACTTAGCTGGTCAACAGCAACCGAAATAAACAACCAGGGATTCGAGATAGAGAGAATGAATAGTGTTGCTTCGTTTGAACAGATAGGATATGTAGCAGGATTTGGAACCACAACAGAACCGAAAGCATATTCATTTGTTGATTCAAAAGTTGATGCCGGTAGTTACACATACAGATTAAAGCAAGTAGATTTTGATGGCACTTTCACATATTCAGATGAAGTGAATATTGAAGTTGAGATTCCATTGGTTTATGCGCTTGAGCAGAACTATCCGAATCCATTTAATCCATCCACTACAATTAAGTATTCAATATCGGAAGATGGATTTGTGAAGCTGTCAGTTTATAACCTACTCGGTGAAGAAGTAACAACGCTCGTAAATAATGATCAGAAAGCCGGCAGATATGAAGTTGTGTTTGATGCTTCAAGACTCTCGAGCGGAGTTTATATGTATCGACTTGAATCGAAAAACTTTTTATCAATTAAGAAAATGTTATTAGTCAAATAATTTTAATCACATATAACCAGGTGAGATAAATGAAATCTTGTATTAATAGAAAAGCTATCTATTGTCTTTTGCTCATTCTTCTTATTCCGTCAGCCTCGTTTTCACAATGGCTGAACGATGGCGGAATAAAGACAAATATCCTGAGTGTTACATCTCAGAGTACAAAAGTTGAGTACATTCTTACTAACTATGACGAACGTTCGGTTGATGTTAACGGAACCGAATGTGCACAATATCAGATTGCCGGCAGCATAGTTTTAATGGAGAAAGGAATGCCGCAGCTTCCATCAGACAGAAGAAGCATTGTTATCCCTGATCTGGCTGGAACAAATTATTCAATCATTGATGCAGAATATGAGTTGAAAGAAACTCTACCTGTTATGCCTTCGAAAGGACATTTCACAAGGAACATCGATCCTGATTCAGTTCCATTTGAGTTCAATGAATTCTACACAACAAACGGTTGGTATCCTGAAGATAATATCATGCTTGATATTCCTTACATCGTTCGTGATTTGCGGGGACAAACAATTCAGTTCAACCCGATGCAGTACAATCCTGCAGAAGGAAAATTAAAAATCTGCACAAGAATAGTCGTGGAAATATTCAATGACTATAGTTTACAAGCAGTAAATCCTTTTGTCAGGAGTAATCCTCTTGAAGCAGTTGATAAAGATTTCAACGAAGTTTATAAAACTCTCTTCATCAATTATGGAATCGGAGAATACGATTACGTTCCACTTGAAGAAACAGGAAGATTGCTGATAATATATCCAACTGCTTTTGCAAGTAACGTAACACCGTTTTACAACTGGAAAGTTGAAAGAGGTCTTACTACTTTGTTAGCTGAATACCCGACACAAACAGGAACAGGTTCAACAGCAATTAAAAATTATATTCAGAATCTTTATAATTCTCCTGAAGGTTTAACTTTTATAATACTTGTTGGTGAAGCAAATCAAATTCCAACGATTAACGGAGTGTCCGAAGGCGCACCTTCAGATCCTTGCTATATTAAACTCGCCGGCAGTGATGCTTATCCGGATGCTTTTATTTCAAGAATCTCTCCAACATCTGCAGCAAATCTTGATTATGTTCTCTGGAAATTGATCAGATATGAAAAATATCCGGACACAGGACCTGCTGCAGCGTGGTATTTAAAAGGCATGGGTGTTGCAAGCAATGAAGGTAGTCCTCCCGATTGGCAGCGTGCAAACCTGCTGAGAGATATGCTGATAAATGATATGTACTTCACGCAAGTTGATCAGATATACGATCCGGGTGCAACAGCATCGCAAGTAACTAATGCACTTAACAATGGAAGAAGTATTATTAATTATATTGGACATGGATCCGGAACATCATGGAGTACTACGGGCTACAGCAATTCAAACATTCATCAGCTTTCCAACGGTTATAAAAATCCATTTATTATTGATGTTGCTTGTGTGAACGGTAATTTTACTTTGAGCGAATGTATGGAAGAAGCATGGATACGAACCGGTGATATGAATAATCCGAGAGGAGCTATTGCTGCCTATGGTGCATCAACAAATGCAAGCTGGGTTCCGCCATGTGATATGCAAAACCACGCAATGATGTTATTAACAACAAGGCAAAAACAAACTGTCGGTGGAGTTTGTTTTAACGGATTGATGCACGCAATGGATCTTTGGGGAGGAAGCACTGGTGAAGGTTTACAGCTGATGGAACAATATAATATTATGGGTGATTGCACAACATTACTGACAATGGGCATAACTCCTGACAGCACAGCACCAGAACAGATTACAGATTTAGCAGCACTTGATCCGACATCAAATTCTGTTACGCTAAACTGGACTGCACCATTAGATTCTTCTTTCCTTGGAATAGTAAGCTATGATTTACGATACTCAACAGCACCGATTGTTACAAATAATGATTTCGAAAATGCACCGCAGGTGATAATTGCTGGTGGACCGGATACTTCAGGAACACCAAAGAGTTATATTCTTCGCAACCTTAACTTCAGCACTCAATATTATTTTGCAATTAAAGCGCTTGACATTTGGGGAAATAAATCCGTGATGTCAAATGTTCCGACGATGACAACCTGGAGCGCACCTCAGATAGTTGTTACTCCGGATTCGATGTACTGTCCACTTATGCCGAATACGTCTCACACAGATTCTGTAATGATATTCAATACAACTTCCGGCAATTCAACACTTGATTACCAGGTTGAGTTGACGAACAACACTTTTCCCGGACAAATAATTGCAAGAGTTGTTCAGGTTAATAAATCAAACACAACAACAGCTACAAAAGAAAATCCTGACCTGATCAAAGGAAGCAGCATCATGGGTTCAGGCGGACCAGATTTATTTGGTTATGAATGGATTGACAGCAACGATCCGCAAGGACCAGTATATGAATGGAATGATATTTCAACAACCGGAACACTAGTCACTAACTGGGTTCCAACTAGCAGCTATCCTGCAACAGATGAAGGTAAAGCAGGACCATTCAATCTTGGCTTCACATTTAAATATTACGGAATTGATTACAGCAATGTATG